>JAEOSP010000062.1 GCA_016840305.1 Candidatus Hodarchaeota archaeon | reverse complement strand
TCATATAAAATTATTGGGTGAGTGGTATTGTCTGGAGGTGAATCATTATTTGAAGGAATACTACTAAGGAGAGGTGCAGCAATAAATAGTGATGAAGAAATTACAATAAAAATCACTATTCCAACTAACCTCACCGAGATGGATCTTCTAGGACGAAATTTTAAAGGTGGTTTACCATCTTTCATTCGATTGATGGATTTACGTCCTTGTTTGAGATATTTTTCCAAATCTTGCGGCGGAGGTGCTTCGAAACCTTGCTTTCCCCTCATCTTACTCATTTAGATCTCCCTTTATTGAATTATCCAACAATTTTGAACAGAAGGATTCAATATCTTCTGAGAAGTTATGGTCTTTTTCTTCATGGACATATATTCTTTCTGTAACGAAAGGAACTCTCCTGAAAGAATGAATAAGAGGGATTGAAGGAGTGCTACTTTTAAGGCAATCTATGATATTTTGTACATTCTCTTTTGATAGATTTACGTCATAATCATTAGGGGGTAGAGCTAAATCCATCTTATCCTCTATTTGATTCATGATGGAAAAAAGTTGAGTACCTTCTAATTTGGAGTAACATTCGGAAATAACCAGACTTAACCCACTAATTTCTGAATGTACAGGCCTAGTAACAACCATCACTTTATCAGATACTACAAGAGCATCAAGAGATCGATATGTGATTCCTGGCATACAGTCCATAACAAGATAATCAAAGCCTTGTGACTCGCAAAAACGTATGAACTCGAATAATTTTGCTAGAATTCCCCCTTCACCATGTTGAGTTAACTTTGATCGAATTTTCGAACCTTTTTTCTCAAGAATCTCGATGTCAGAAAATACACAAAAGAAGTTCTCGTTATTTGTAGATGCAATAACTTCATTTGGCCCGTTATTACCTACTAAAAACGCTGTGAACGAATTTTTTGCAGGTGTTATTTCCAAGGAGCTTGAATAGAGGAACGATCTATGTGATGGAGCACGGAGATCAAAATCAACTAAGCAAACCTTTTTCCCTAGATCTGCAAGTTTAAAAGCCGTGTTAACTGAAAGAAGAGTTTTCCCGACTCCTCCTCGGTATGAATGAAAGGTTAATGTTTCCATTAGTCATTTACTCCTGCAATTTTGTACCAAACTTCCGTTGCTTTACTTTCTAAATCCATTTTTTCTCGTTTCTTTAGTACAAAACCTTTTTCGGCTAAATAGTTAAGATATCTAGATTCAAGCCCTCGACTTCGGCCCGTTTCTTCTAAAATATCAGAGCTTTTGACCCAATCCCCCTTCTTTTGGAGAGCTTTATATGTTTTAAAAATACCAGGCCTTGATTCCTGAAGGTTTAAAATTTCCAAACTTGACAAGATGGGATTATTGGTAGATTTAGAAGATTTAAAACCCAAATCTCCTGATGGAGCAGTTTTTAAATTGGCTAAAGAAGAATCAATAGAAATTAAATATTGAGAAACATTCTTCAGTTCTGTTAAGATCTGATTCAGTACTTTTTCCAACTTTTTATCTTGAAGATCAGTCATTTTTAGACAGTTACAATTTTATAACATACTTATTTAAACGTTGCGCAACATTGCACAACATTTCATAACAATAACTCCATAAATTAAATTGGTTTTTTATGGAATTTTACCCTTTTAATGCATTCTATCATTATTTAAATATTCCTTTCGGTATATTGTCTAAGATGAGGGTATTTTGATTGTTTTTATTTAATTATATGCGAGTTAACAGTATTGTGCAACAATGCGCAACATTTATAAAGGATGCGCTAGTCGTTAATCATATAAGCAGTTTAAGAGCTATAATGTGGAAAGGTTGCGAATAATGATGAAAATTGCCCAAAAAAAGTATACGATATTCTTGGTTTTTTTATTCTCTCAAATGATTATTTTACAGACGATTCAAGCCGAAACGATATTTATCAATAATTTTTGGAACACTCTGGGTTATGGTGAAAATTCGGTTATGTCTGATTGGTCAGAGGCTGGAAGAGTTGATTTCTCAATTCTTGGATTCACTAGTGCATTGTATCTGAAAAACGACTATTCAAATTTGTATCTTGGAATAGTCATCCTTGGAGAAGTTAATGAAAGTCTAATATGGCGAGTTAATTTTGATGCGGATGCAGATACCGTTTGGGCCGAGGACTGTAAGGAACTAGTATTAACCGTTGTAGGTGAATCGATATTATTCAATTATTACGATAAGTACTATGGACAGAATGATCCGAACCCCTATAACGATTCCAATGTTGATTATTCAGCCACAAAAAGGATCTTTACACAAGTTGGAGAAAATTATCTAATTATGGAATTAAGGATCCCATTACTGACAAACGATTATCTATCAGATTTTCAAGTAAGTGATCCAGAATCAAACATCATTGGTATATCAATAGATGTATTTAATGTTGACACAGCAGAGAATGATACGTGGAAAGGTGGAACATATCCAAATTATGCTGATTCAAGTAACTATGGGCAAATTTTATTCGCTGGGCCTCAAGATAGAAAAATCCCTATCTATGAGCATGAGATACCACCCACTACTACTACAACAACAGAAACACCACAAACAACAAATAAGGGTGAATGGGATGCACCGTCTGCTGCTTCTAGCTTTGAGGTGTGGCTTAGTATTTTAGCAATTGGAGCATTTGTATTTCTGATTCGAAGACGACAAAGGAGGAATAACTAATGGTGAAATACAAAATTATCTCTTTCTTGATATTGATACTTGTTTTAGGGAGCATGGCGCCTGTACTAGTAGGATATGCAGTAACTGGTGAGGAAAAAGTAGTTTTCCAGGGCAAATTCCAGCAACAAGTAACTTCAATAGAATCAAATTTCCTTCACTCTTTAGGTGCTTTACAAGATACAAAATCATCAGACGTAATTAGTTCAATGGTAAATTCTTTAGCTGCTTCAATAATATTTGAAGAATATAGTAAGGGAGGTTCTGCAGATCTTCTTCCTTTAGCTCAAAAGATCGTTGATACTAGTTCAAAATATTTCGGAGAAGCTTTTGCAAGTGATAATCGAGGTTGGTTATCCTACTACGATTACGGAAAGGATACTGTTAGTTACGTTAAAGGAAGGAAATTTACTCATGACAATTTTCTTATGCTTCTAGCACTAGCGAATAATTATCTAAGCCTAGACGAACAGAATGTGGAAAGGCGAGATTATTTAGCATTTGCAAATGAAACAGAATATTTTATTCAGGATTATATGCTAGAAGATGATTTTAAGTGGATTGATTCACTTTCCATCTTCAATCAGTCTTTATACACCAAAAATAATTTTCTACTTGTTGAACATGTCTGTTGGACGATTTGGGCATCTCTCAATCTACCTACAAGTTTCAGTTCACCTTTACCATTAGATTCGATAACTCAGATGGCAGAATTCTTAGCTGAAAATGCTACTAGTAATGGAGTAGTGTTCAATATCGTGAGTCCTGATGGTGAATCCTCAGATAACGTTTTTAAATTACGTACAAATGCATTATATGGAATAATTAACCTTATTCTTTATGAAGAAATTAATAACATAAAATATTTGAGTAGGGGTAAGGCAGTTTTTGATTATATCACTTCCACTCTATGGGATAAAGGATTCAAAGGATTTTTCGACCAATCTGACGAAACAGGCCTTTTAATTGTTCAAGGGAAGAGTTTAAGCGGAAATTCAATGGCTTGTTTGCTAGCAAGCAAGCTTCTACGATACTTTCCTAACAACGAAACCATGAGAAGTATTTATGTTTTAGCAGATCAATTTGTAGAAAAATATCTTGCATCTACAAATTCGCTATATTTTGTCTCTTGTAACCGTGATGGAAGTAGTAAGATAAGTGATATTACCCTCCAAAGTAACTTAATGCGGTTATGGCAAAGATCAAGTAGCTTACACTTAATTTCTGGAAATTCTCCCAGACAAGTTTCAATTGGAGAAAAAGTAGTTCTGGATCTTGTAATTAGTAATCCAGATGAACTGAATTATACAGTTTTTGTTGATGGGTATAAGATAGAATCTTTTAATCAAACTACCTCTGAAAACCATGTTACATTGGAACTACCACTTAAGAGTAATGCAGAAATCGGATATACATCATTTGATATAGAAATCAAAGTTTCAAATGTCGTAATCGATGGAGTAGAAGATATTCAATTACAAATTGGTTCAGATCGAAGACTTCCACCTGGCTTGGTATATGTTTTAGCTATTAGTGTTCTTGCTGTGCTTGTAGTACTTGCTCGTTATCCTCCAAAAAATCTGGAGGAGTTTCTGAAAAAGCTCTCTTCTATCGATTTATCTTCAGATGAAGAGCAAGAGGAAATAGAAACAAGTCCAACTGATGATGAGCAAACTGCAGAAAGCGAGGAATAGCTGAATGTCAAATAACTCCCTAACACAGAAATGTCAGAAGTGTGGGCAACCAAGAGTCCGTCAGGGAAAATTTTGTGTTATTTGCGGAACTAGATTTACCGATTCTGAACCTAGTCCAGAAATAGTGGAAGAAACTGAAGAACCTGTCGTTCAAACTGTTTCAGATGATTCTAGTCAAGCTGAAACACCCCCGTCAGGTAAAAAATCTCTTATTAGACTCGAACAAGGAGATAATTTGTTAAATTACTTACGAAATAATCTAGCTGTAGTTTTAATCAGCGTGGGGGCGATTAGTATTATTGGAGCTATATCATTCGCAATAATAATGCTCCTACCAGAAGAAATAATACCTGGTGTAGAAGTACCGCCACTAGAAGGAATCATTTTTGATCTTTTCGTAATAATTGGTTTTCTAGCAATCCTAATCAAAGAAGGAATCGTGTTTCTAGGATATTTAAATAAAACAGGAACTTTAGATAGGTGGTTTTCATTTGTCCTTCTCCTTATTTACTGGGTAAATTTGATAACATTTAGTTTGGGCCTTGTTCAACAGAGCATCTTCATTGATCTAGGAATATCGTTTTCATTCATTTTCATATTTTTATCAATCCACAGTATTATTCCTAGTTTAATATATTTTAGAAGATTTCAAGAGAATATTTTTTCAGGAATCTTGAGCATAACTTTCGTGAGTGTGTTGTATCTATTTCAATGGATAACTCCAGTTGATCCTACGCTATACACAATTACTGTATACATTTTAGTAATCATTGTCATACTAACTGTTCTTCTATGGAAGGATCTTGTTCCTTTTATCGGATTGAATTTTTTACTTCCCTTAATATTCCTATCCCCTTATCTATTAAGTAATTCTATTGTAATTCTTGTTTTACTTGTGCTAAATTTATTTCCGTTTATTGAAATTCTTCTAAGGGATTATGTGAATCAAAAAAGTGATTTTTCATATTCAGTTCAAACTGTTGGACAATTAATTAGCCCCCTTGGTATAGTGACAACTAGTTTTGCTGTTTTTTATGGCTATCTAGATGTAAATATTTCTCTAGTTCTATTTGCGATACCAGTATTGGGTTTCATGGTATTGAAACCAATAAAACCGATTTTTAAAAGAAGTCAGGCCGAAAACCTTGTTCTCACTATCCTTCTATTATTCACAACCGTTTTTCTTGACGTGAATATTGGAAATAGAATAACTGTAATCGGAGTATCTTCCCTATTAATTATCCAAACTATTGTTGTAGTCTTCAGTCCTGATCTAGTAAGAATAGAAAAATCATATTTGAATCAAGCAATCTTACTTATAGTATCTTTATTAGCAATTTCATTAACAAATATTGATTTCCTATGGAAAATTCTGTTAATTATAATACCAATGATGTTTTTATGTTATCGTATTTTTAGAAAAGAGCCGATAAATCATAATGAATTACAGATAACCGTATTCGGAATAGAAATTATCTTCTTAATTTCTTTCATCAGAACTCCTTATATAGATTGGTTGATTATACCAAGTTCTTTAGTATTAGCCCTAATGGGTGTATCAACACTCGTTTTGTTCCACAGGAAGGAACGAATGGAAGAATACTCTCGAGACATAACCATCTTCGTGATGATATTTGAAGTAGTCTTTCTTGTAATAATGCTTTGGACTCAAAGCAGTATTGAAATGCTATACCCTGTTATAATTCTCATAGTTTTAGCTGGCATGATATTACTGGTGGAGGGACAGAGAAGATTAAAGTCTGAATTTCATTGGATAAATGCATCTTTTCTTGTATGTTTTGGACTAATGACATTTTGGAATGAATTTGATGAAATCATTGTATTAATTGTAACTTTATTATTAATTCTTCCAATCTTGATAAGTTTATTCCAGTCAAATAGTGAGATATCTCCTCCGTCAAAAATTTTCAATCTTAATATCTCTCTTTCTGGTATTGGGTTATCCTTGATTATCTTTTTTGAGGAATTCTCTCCAATTTGCCATGGTTTGATTTACTTAATTGTAGTAATTACTTGGTTGAGTATGTATTTTTCAGCAAGAAAAAGCTTAGGAAATCTAAGCGTACTCACGATATTAACTCTTCCAGGAATCATATTTTTCTTCGAGCTTCTATTACATGAGACAATTTTTACTCCTATAACTGAAATTAGTTATCTATACATTACTATTATTGTCCTTTTCCTACCAGTTGTACTTCTACAGTTTGATAAATTCTTTTTGAGGAAAGAAACCTCAACAATTTTTATTTCTCCCTTTGTAATAGGGACTGCAGTTGTCACATTGCTTTCAATTGTGGTATTCTTTGTTTATGAATTTACTCAGCTGGAATCATATATTTTAATAATCGGAATATCTATTGGAATAATAGCCTCGGTTTTTTTCATAGAATGGCAGTATGAGTCAGGGCTTATTTTACTAATATCAAGTATGCCCCCATTATTCTATTTAGGATACCTAGAAACTCTCTCATATGCGTTTTATCTTCTTCCCCTTCTGCCAATTCTTGTGAATTTTTTAATTGGTTTGAGATATTTCAGAACAAGTCTTAACTTACGATTTCAAGAGATAGTAATCATAATTTATTTAATAGTCTTTGTTTTGTTTAATCCAATTCAAATACTCACCTATTCAACAGCATTAGTATCCTTGTTCCTAGTTAGTTGGCAAATTCTGGGCATAATAAAACGGAAACACCATAAGACGACCTTCATTTTGACAAATACTATAAATGCTGGACTGGTTCTAGGACTCTCATTCTTAATGGATCCACTTCCTCAGGATCTCTTTGTCCTTGAAATAACTGTATCTTTCATTTTGATTTTAGTATGTCTAGTTATTGTGTTTTCCACGGTATCAACGTTTTTACACATATTGTATTGGCAATTCAAGGAGGTTAATGAGATTTTCTCTATTTTAATGACTTTAACTTTGATTTTTGATACTTCAGCGGTCATCTTGGCTTTGATTGCTTTGTTGACTAAATATTCAGATCTCGAGCTTAAGGATATTTTGTTCATTATATTGATTTCAACCATTGTGTTAGTTTTGGTATTCATATTCGTTTACACAAAGGGATTCATTATTAAATCACAGATATCTGCCGGTTGCCTCTATGTTACTACATTTTGGTTAATTCTGTCTTCTACTCATACTCCTAATATTGAAACAGTCTTTCTATGGATGTTTTTTGCACCGATTCTTATGATTGTATTCCTAACGAAGAGAGATAAAAGTATAGGAATAATAGGTTTGATCCTCTATCTTATAGCTGGTATACAATTACTTACTCATACACTTGATTTCATCCTGTTAGGGAATTCAGAATGGTTAACTATTCTCGGATTAATTGTTTACGGAATCGAGATGGTTACATTAGGTATATATGCTTCCTTGACAAGGAAAACCAATCCAGAATTAGTAGCAACTGAGAAAGTATAAGATAATTGAGCTCAAACTAAAGAAGATCTTGAAGAACATTGAATTTATTATCATTCGATTATTAATGGTACCTGAATGCTACTAGCGTTGTTTAAATAATCATAACTATAAGACTACCCCAGCTAATTCTCTTCACTAAAGTTTTTTGGTTTTCTTTCTTGTCGTATCTTATCTATTGAATCATTGATCAAATTTTGATTTACAAGAGATGGCACGAATTCAGAAATTCTAGTTCTAATATATTCCTCTCCAACATCAAGAAATAATTTTTGGAAATTTAGCTGTTGTAATATATACTTCGTGATAGGGCGTTTTGCTTTCCAGTATATGAGTGAATTGTAGTATTTGATTGATATAGGATGTGTCAGCAATGAAAACCAAACCAAAGCTTCTTCCTTATTAAAAGCTGGTAGAAAATAGCATGTATCATCGAAAACAACAGGCTTATCATTAATGGGATCTATTAAACGAAAGTGAAGCTTTTTGTGAAATCCTGAAATAGCAATTTTCCATAAAGAGAATGTGTATGGACCAATTCCAAATATTGAGAATGGTGGTTTATTTTTATATATAGAACTTGCCCGCTTGTCGAATTGTTTCCTATAACGATTTAGATAGGCCCACAATTTTGGAGCGGATGATTGGATTACCGATGTATCGGCCCCAATTTTTTTTTGGGTGACAATTAATACTCTTGATGAGCTTTTAACTCGTCCATGTGCAATATCAGAGCTTTTCAATAAAGGAAATAAAAATTCACTCTCAATATCTACAATTTCATTGTACCCATTTCGAAAAGTTTTTCCTTCCTTAAATAATTCCATTATCTTCGTAGCATCGTGCTTTATCCCAGATCTCCAGGATTTAAAGGATTTTCCGTGCAAATGCTTCAATTGTTCAAAAGAGATATGATCATTAATTAGATTTCCTTTAAAAATGCTTAATATAGTAGTAGGGGTTTGTGAATCAAGAGAAGAAAACACAAGGCATTTATCAGTCTTTTTTCCAGTTTTTATGGTAATGGTTAAAAGGCAAGCATCAACAGAAGCCTTGAAATATAATTCTGCGTTTATCAGATGAATAGAAATGGATGAAATTTGGAAATTATTATGTGTTGCAAATTTAAAGACTTTTCTAGCAACACTTACCTTACATAATATTGCTATTGTACTTGATGTGTTATCCATACCTTTTAATAATTCTAAAATCATCCATTCCGAAATATCAAAATTACTTCTTCCAGTTAAGGAATCAAGTCCTTTGAAATCGTGGATATTTGATTTTTCAGGGAGATTACATCCATCAATTTTCCCCATATCAGAAGATGTGACCCAAGGGAGGTTACCTACAATTAAATATGGGGAGGTGAGGTTCTTAAGATACTCACCCCATTGAACATCAAAAAAATTACCTACATTAATGAATACACGATCAATCAAATTTAAAATTTCAATTTTAGTTTTCAAACTTTCTATATATGTAGGATTAATTTCTACACCAAAGACTTTTGCTGAAGGAAAGATTTTACTTGCAGCTATAATGAAAGAACCTGTACCACAGGTGGGCTCAAGTATAGATGCAGGTGACAATCCTTCATGCTTTAATTTTATGAGAATGGCATCTGCTAGGGCAGATGGGGTTTGAAAATCACCAAACTCCTTAATTTCATTTGATCTTTTAGAACTCACACGTACCCTCTAGGTGTCCTTAGTTATGAATCTTCTTGTTGTTTTGTTTTGATATTTTTACATCGCAACTTCTCGCACATATGTAGTAGATACAGATGAAAATCTGGTGGTTTGTTTAACTTCACATCTTTCTAATTTATATCATTCGATAAGATTTTTATTAGATTTACTTAAATCCATTCCAAGCACTAAATCTTAGGAATCGTGAGTCATTGGAGAAAAAGAAAAGCAATAAAGGTCAAATTTCCCTAAGCACGATAATTTTATTCTTTATTATAGTTTTAGGAGGATGTACTCAACCTAATAATAACACAGAAGACCCTTCAGTTATGATCATTTCATTTGATGGAACAATTGCAAATTTTACAGTTTCAGAGTTAACTGAAATGGATAGTATTTCAGAGACTAGTTCATTTGAAAATAGTTTAGGAAATATAGGAGGAAAGGGACTTTATACTGGTGCAAATATTAGTACCATTCTTGATTTCTATGGAATAGATTTTTTATCAACTGATTTACTTATTGCTCGTGCTAGTGATGGTTATGAAGCTATTTATTCATATGAAAACATCTATCCGAATTCAACTTTTTACAATCTCCAAGGATCAATGGTTCTAGCTTACAGTTTCAATGGAACTAAAGCTCCTCATTGGGAAAAAGGACCCCAAATAGTTTTTCTCCCTCAAGATGGTCAATATTCAAATACAGACAAGGCTCTTACTTCTTCGTTAGAAGTTATTGGATCAGCGGGAAGTAGGTGGATTTCAAATGTAGTTTCACTTGAGATCAAGCGAGAAAATGACACTATTACTTTTTTACACACAAATAACCATACTTTAAGCTATTCTCAGCTTTTATTTCTCCCGAAGCTTAGTGGAACGGGTAGTTATCTCAAAACTACTGGTGCCATTGAAGGTCCCTTCGATCTTGAAGGTGTAGATATTGTGAAAACGCTAGAATTACTCTTCAACACATCAGAAGATTTTTCTATAGAGGTAGTTGCCACAGATGGTTACAAAATGACATATACCAAGGATCAAGTATTTGGAAAAGTACCTATGTTTAATTCTGATGGAGTTCCTTCTGGATATGGAGCTTACGAAGTTAATTTATCCCTTGTATTAGCATATAATGAGAATGGGAATCCACTTGACCATGGGGGTCCCTTTAGAATGGTATATTTGGGTGATGAAGCCATCACCGATGGTCATTTTTGGACTAAATATGTGAAAACAATTAAAATCATTCCAGGAATTCCTGAATGGTCAATTTCTCTTTCAGGATTAACAGAAACAAACTTGGGTCTAGATGAATTTGATTCCTTAGTTTATTGTAATGATAAAGTTCATACCCTTAACTATACCTATGTCGATGCAGATGAGGGTGTTATCCTTTATGAAGGATTTCCACTCTGGATTGCACTTTCTATGGTTGATGGTGGGTTAAATGAAGCTGGACATTATCTTTTTAATGATGATTTAGCTCAACTGGGTTACCAAGTACAAATTACCGATTTTGAGGGTACGAATCATATTTTTGAGAGTACTCAGGTTGCACGAAATGATTCTTTCATATTAACTCATGTAAAAAATGGAATGAGGTTACCAGAAGAAGAATTTCCAGTCAGATTACTCATCGATGGATTATCAGAAAATTATTGGGTGAATCGTGTAGCCTCAATTACTTTAATCAATATTCCTGGCTAATTGCGAATAATATCGACATTGAAACCACATAAGTAAATCTAAAACAACAGACTCAATAGCTACATAACTTCAAACACTTGCAGCAGAGGTATTTCCCACATATTTACTTCTAACCATAATCGAAGTAGTTCTCCAGCGAGAAAATAAACCCCAGTCTGATTCTAGAGAGATTATTTTTTTTTGTCCAATTCTTTTTCTTTGATTTGTAGCTTTTTTTCAGTTACATTTAGGCATAAACCTAAGATATATAATAACACCGAGACTTATCTCAGAAGAAGATCCTATGACGCGTTTTTTAGACAAATTGCTAAATCCAAAGTCTGTTGCATTCTTGGGGGCAAGCAATAAAATCTCAACAATGGGAACCGGGCAGTGCTATTCCTTAATGTCCCGATTCACAGGTAAAATATATGCTATTCATCCCTCAGAAGATAACATTCTAGGATTACAAGTCTATAGAAAGATCTCTGACCTACCAGAAGTCCCTGATTTATTAGTAATAGTACTTCCTACACGTTTGGTGACTGATTATTTAGAAAAAGCTGGTCAATTTGGCATACCGTATGCTATTATAGTGTCTGCTGGATTTGGAGAGGTAGGGAATACTGAAAGTGAAGAAAAATTGAATGAAATTGCTGAAAAATACAAAATGCGTTTCATAGGTCCAAATTGTATCGGTGTAATAAATACTGGTTGTAACAACGGGGTATTTAATTGTACGTGGTTTCCATTTGAACTTCCAGAGGGGGTGGAAGGAAATATCTCAATGGTTAGTCAAAGTGGTTCATGGATAGCCCAAATACTTATTTGGGCCGAAAGACGGGGACTACGAACTAGAAAGGCTATTTCAATTGGAAATGAAGCAAATATCACAATGTCTGAATGTTTCGATTATTTTAAGGATGATAAAGTTACAAAAGTTGTTGCAACATACATAGAAGGAGTAAAAAAAGACGGAAAAACCTTTTTTGATTCTTTAAAGGCGTTAGCTAAAGTTAAACCAGTCATAGTAAGTTATCATGGTGGTACATCTGCGGGTTCAAGAGCAGGACTATCTCACACGGCATCATTAGGAGGAAAACCATCAGTATATGAAGCAATATTTAAACAAGCAGGGGTGATCCGTACTTCTAATATGGAAGAATTATTTGAATATTCACACGCTTTCTCACTAGCGTACCCTCCAAAAGGGAACCGAATTGGTTTAATTACTAATTCGGGAGGACCTGCAGTCACTCTTGCAGATCTCTGTGAACGCTCGGGACTAAAAGTACCCTCATTTTCTCAAGAGTTACAAAATAATCTTAAGGAAATTATTCCAGAAGTAGCATCTCCAAATAATCCTGTGGATCTTACTTTTGATTTAAACTTCCCTCTATTTTATGAACATGTCCCTAAATTGATTTGGGAATCAGGAGAAGTTGATGCACTCATATTCTATGGAATATTTGGTAATAGTATCCTTAAACGATCTCTTGAGTTTAATAACGGAAAGTTCGAGGAAATTTTTCCTTTTGAAGGGATGAACTTCGTTATGCAGGAAACTCTGGATACATTCTTTAAATGGGTTAACGAAAATGAAATTCCTGTTTTTATCAGTTGTATCGATACGGCGGATGATGTTATTGGTCATTTACAACACAATTCCATCCCTGTATTCAAATGGCCGAACATGACTGTCAAAGCCATGGCTGCCTTGGTTCAATATTATGTGAACTGAGGTCAATAAATACCGAGTAACCTTATTTTCTCTACAAGGTAGAGAACTCACAATGAAAGGTGATTGGCAGAAAGCCCTAGAGATTTATAGAAAGAGTTTAGCATTGTATGAGAAACTGGACGATAATTATTGGCCCTGCACTTCTAATTGGGTCAAAAACAATTGGGGTATCACGAACCGCAAACATACTGAAAAAATAAGGGTATTTATTCACGAAATTCATAAATTTAAAAATACTCAAGTAGGTCAAGCTTACTTAGTTATTAAAAAACATCTTAAAAAGAACTATAAGTTACGCTTAGCTTGTTTTCCCTTAACAAAAACTACTATTGTAATTCCTGCAATGATTATAAAGAGGGAAATTCTTAACAACAGGTTTTGATCCAAAATGAAAAGTGGAGGATCAGGAAAATCCATTGGTTTGTCCTTTAGACTACCATCAGGATTAAAAAACCAATAATTATATTTATAACCTGATGAATAATCATTAGAATAAGTTATACCTAGTATAATCATATATTCTAAGTCTGAATAGTTATCTATAATCCCAACACAATTTACTTTGTCTAATTCAGAATACGTAGTTGAAAGGGAGCTTTGAAAAGGAGTAAAACCCAAAAAATGATTTTGGGGAGTATAGTCTGGAAAAGGAACAAACCGGAAAGAACCATACATGCTTACTGAGGATGAAGGAAAATTCAAGTTCTTGTATTGTGGATAGAAAAACAACTGTTTAAGAGAAAGATTAGACGAAACATCCCAAGTGATATTGAGTTTTTTATATCGCTCAAATTCTGTTATCTTAAAAGACGGTATATTATCTTCATTTACCGCTAATTCATATGGAAACTGTGAAAATAAAGGATTTGTCCAGAATTCTGTATTTACCCATGAGCTTTTATTATTGTATGAGACTCGTAAAACGCACCGATCCAGAGAAGACTTTCCAAAGCCTTTCGGCCAGGATTCCTTAATATGAAATAACCCATTTTCATCAGTTGTGGTTTTTGAGAGACTTATTACTCCCTTAGACCAGTGGAGATATAAGTATAATTCCGTATTCTTAAGCGGTTCATCCCCTAGTAGGGATAAATAACTTCCTCTTATTCCTTTTTCATTATAATGTATTTTATATTCAAAATCACTTATACTGGGCAGGATATAAAGGCTATATTTATTGACATATGGAGCATTCAAAAAATTAAGTGCACTTATTCTTTTAAAAGATATTTTATTGTCCTTAACTCCAGCAATACTTATATCAATCTCGGCAATTTCGTTCTCTGTAATAATGGTTATTTCTGTTGTTCCTTCTTCGTCTGTGGAAGGTATTAACTCTGTGGAAAATATCGTTTGAATCGGATCTGTTTCTATTCTAATTAAACTACAGTTTACATTGCTCATTGGTAAAAAATTATTATCTAGAGCTAAAATTCTAAGTTTTACGATATTACCTTCTAATTTCAGAGAGGAAATTAAGTGGAAATCATCAATATCTATAGAAAAGAAATCATTAAATTCCTCTTCAAGGATTTTTGTATTGATTTGAATTAGGAGATTCAGATCAGCAGTCATTTTTAAAGATTTATTAACAGCAAGTGTTAGAATAGTATAATTCGCCTCAAAAATTCCATTACCCTGATATAGAGATGGAAAGTACGATAACGTTGAATCTAGATCTGTACGGTTATATCGAATCCAAGCTGTTATGGAGATATTAACTGCTGAAGGAATAATAGTTTTATTTGTTATATCAGATATATAACTTGTAATTGTAATGGTGTCGTTTGGTTTGACAATTTGGTGAGATATTGTGTGAACCGGAGAATTTATATAATGCGTTGTGTCTTCTTTAATACTAACAGGGATATAAAGTGAAGTAAAGTCTACTTCTTGCTCATTAATAAGAGCATTAGCTTGGACAACTAAAACCGCAATATTGAGATCAGTTGGAATGATAAAATCATATGAAAAAACCCCTTTTTCATGTTCCATAATAACTTCTTCTATACCAGGATATTCTCCAATATAAAGGACAACACTAGTATTTTTAGGATCAGTAATTCGTTTACCTGCTCTATATAATTCTGCTTTGATAACTACATGGTCACCAGGATATAACTCTTCTCCTTCATAATATGCGATTAAAATATATCCATTAGAATAGAAGTCTATTGCTAAAATAGAAACAAGATTGAAAATCACAATTATAATTGGTATAATTGCAGTACTGGCTGATTTTAATAGTCTCACCTTCACTTCCTAAAGTATTATCTTATATAGAGATCTTTGTTTTTTAAAGATTTTGAATGAGGGACAATGATTATCCTTTTAGGAAGATTGTTCGAACGAAAAACTTATCACTCATCGTAGTTATTAACTAGGTCAATTTCTTATCCAAAACTCAAGTTTAAGGGTATATGGAATCGGGACAGTGTATGTAAAAGTGTATACTCAAATATTCTATATATTCGATGATGGCATCCCTTGGCATTATGGAGAGTATTACATTGGTGTTGCTACTGATTGGATCAATCGTGGTAGTGTAGGTTATTCCAAGTAAAAAGGAGAAAAAAACTTATACTTTGTCATAACTTTCAGTTATGGCAAGTATTCCAACTTTCAGAGAGAATGCTCCTCTAGACTAGTGGGTGATATACGTGTTTTACTTTACTCAAAAATGCCAATTCACAGAGAAGTTGATCATCGATTGGTAAAAGATCGTATTGAGGAATTATTGAGACAAGATGAACGTACGCGTAATGGTGATGTTTATTTGAGCTCAGACGGTCACATAACTTTGGTCGAATATTTACGCTTCTATCTCTAAAAGCTAATATAGAGAATAAAGGTTTAGACCAGCAAGAGATTGTCAAATACATTAATATGAATTTCAAAGAATTCAAAGAATCCAAAGATATCATTTCGGTGAGTACGGTAAGTCGAACTTTAACTAAGATGGAAAAATCAAAATATTGTTCAAGTACTCCATCATCTGGTAAGGGAGGACGGAAGTATTTTTGTGAGGTTGGTTTTACTAAATTAGTTCTAGATAGAATAGAACTAAACATTCGAGAAGGGGTAGATCTTATACAAAAGTTGGATAAATTAAAGAAAGAGATTCCTTCTGCTGACCATGAGAAATTCAAGGATTTTATTCGCCTTGTTGATCATTTAAAACATGTTTACGAAATTATTTCACAGTACTATGATAATTTATTCCAAAAAATTGCAGCTGAAATCAGTAATCTCGAATATAAATAAAAATTCTTACTGTTAGGAATATTTTTTCTTTTGGATAGAGGGGGATAGAAATTCGACTTCTCTTACCTATCGTATTTTTTTGGCAAATTAGATCTTTTAACAAGATAAAATTCGCGTAAACTGAATTAACTGAATTAGTTCAGATATTTGGACTCATAATAAACCAATTAAAGAATGATGAAGCTGGGTTCATTATGGTTACCGAATGGGCAGTATTCAAAATATAACAGTAGAGACAACAGAGTGCTTGAAATCTTAAAAATTCTCTGAACAAGGGTTATTGATATTGCATGATAAAAGGAAATTCATAATGACCATCCAAAAATTAAATGAATTACAGTGAAAATAATTACAAAAAGTCTGATTAAAAATAATTAAACTGATAAATAAAGGAAGAAAAAGGGTTTGTCCAAATAGCCAATATTTATAAACTAAATTGGCAAGTATTGACTTGAATAGTTTCAACGCGTTTAACCAATAAAGACTATCCAAAATTAAGTATAGTTGTACAAACTTACCTCTTTTCGGATTTCACAATCATTTTTTCAGAGATTTTGGAACTATTCTCTAATTAAGATTGTATAAACGAAAAAACAATATTTTTAAACATTAAGGATGAAATTAATATGATTGAAACACACAGAACCTTAGATGCCCGTAAATTAAGTTGCCCAATGCCTGTTTTGAAATCTAAAAAGGCTTTGAAAGAATTAGAAGTTGGTCAAGTTTTAGAAATTTTAGCAACAGACCCTGGAAGCATGGCTGATATTCCCGCCTGGACTCGTACTACAGGTCAAGATCTCCTTTCTTCAGAGGAACTAGGTCCAAAAGATTTCCGTTTTCTCGTTAAAAGAATGAAATAATTTTAGAGTTGAAAGTATAATGAGTGATAAACCTAAACGTATGGCAATAATTGCCGCACATGGAACCTTAGATGCTGCTTATCCTCCAGTGATTCTAGCTTCAACAGCAGCCGCTATGGATATGGAAGTAGCTATTTTCTTCACATTCTACGGTTTCGACTTAATTCACAAGAAGCGTAGTAAGAAACTCAAAGTTAGTCCTATTGCAAATCCTGCAGCTCCAATGCCCGTTCCAAATATTATTGGAATGATCCCAGGAATGACAAGAATGGCTACGATGATGATGAAGCGCTGGATGAAAGGTGCTAATGTAGCTAAGTTTGAAGAATTACGAGAAGCCTGTATCAAAGGCGGAGTTAGAATGATTGCCTGTCAAATGACCATGGATGTCATGGGCATTGAAGAGAAAGATATTATCGATGGTGTCGAAACTGGTGGAGCAGCAACCTTCCTGGAATTCGCCAAAGACGCTGACATCACCCTTTTCATGTAATTTTTCTTTTTTCCTTCTTTTTTAGGTGAGTAATATGGGAAAATTTCTAATGGTATGTGATTCAGCAGCGACGGATAAACTTCAGACGTTAGCAATAATTGCTTCAGGTGCAGTAACAAATGATCATGAAGTAATTCTATTCTTCATGCATGATGCTGTTTATGCTTTGAAAAAGGATGCTCCTCCTGAACCCGAGGTTGAAAGTATTTACCCAGAGGTCGCTGAAAAAGTGAATCAAGCAAGAAAAGCGGGTAATTTACTGCACTGGAAAGATCTTCTTGAAGATTTAAAGGATTTGGGTGAAGTCAGGATTATTGCATGTGTTCAAATCACAGAAATCTTAGGTTTAGAGAAAGACGATCTTTTACCGATGGTGGATGAAGTTGCAGGAGTAAATACCCTCGCTGAGCAAGCCATGCTTGCTGATCATGTAATGTTTATATAATTAATAATAGGTGAAAAAAAATGAGTAATGAAGTACAAGCAGATAAAGTAATGGATGCTCGCAATGCCTTCTGTCCAGGTCCACTCATGGAACTGATCAAAAGCATCAAAAAGGGCGAACTTGGCAAAGTTTACGAAGTCTGGAGTAAAGATGCAGGTTCAATAAAAGACATCCCCAAGTGGGTTGAAAAAGCTAAACATGATATGGTAGCTATCGTCGAAGAGGATGGTTATACCCGTTTTCAAGTTAGGAAGGTAAGATAAACCACCTACTTTTTCTTTTGGTGATTTTATGAGTCAAACTAAATCTAAAGTTGTTATTTTAGGTGGGGGTACTGGTGGAGTTATTGTTGCTAATCTTCTTGGCCGAAAAGCAAAAAAGGTTGCTGAGATAACGTTAGTTTCTAAACAAGAAAAGGTGTTTTATGAAGCTGATCTCCCCTATCGTATCTTTGATAAAAAATCTTTAAAATCTCAGTATAAACCAGTTCGTAAGGTTGTAAATAAAAATGTCAACGTTCTCTTGGAAGAAGTTACGGGCTTAGATGTAGAAAACAAATTGGTTTCTTTCAAGAATGGTAATAGCATTTCTTATGATTATTTGGTAATAGCTACTGGAGCTCACTATGATTTCGATAGTGTCCCAGGGTATAAAGAGGGTGCCTATCATTATTATAATGAAGAAGGTATAAAAGAACTTCGAAAAGCACTCGACGAATTTGTAGAGAAAGGTACAGGTGGAAATGTTGTCGTTGGAATTGCCGATTTGCCTTTTAAATGCCCAGTCGCTCCTCTTGAAGGAGTTTTTATGATGGAGCACTTCTTAAGACGTAAAAAACTTAGAAAAACAACACAACTACACTATTTAAGTCCAATTGGTGGTGCTTTTTCTATAGAACAAGCCAATGTTCATATAGAGAAAAAGTTTGCGAAAAAGAATATCAATTTACATACTTTCTTTAATACCGAGACGATCCACGCAGATAAAAAAGTAGTAGAATCCCTTGAAGGTGATGAGATTGAATATGACCTCCTCCTTATGGTTCCACCTCACAAAGGGCAAACCTATCTTCAAGGAAGTCCTATTGCTGATGAGAGTGGGTGGGTCAATGTGAATACCAAAACCCTCCAAAATGAGGATTATCCAAATATTTTTGCCCTTGGTGATACAGCTAATCTTCCAGTTTCAAAGGCGGGATCTTCAGCGCATTATCAAGCTATGGCAGTCGCTCATAACCTTGTTAACGTTTTAAAGGGTAAAATAGAACTTTCACAGGTAAAGGAAAGATATAATGGTCATGCCACATGTTTAGTCATGACATCCTTAACTTCCGCGATGTTCTTTGATTTCAACTATAACCGTCCTCCATTTGGTCTAGGTTACATTTCAAATCGGTTATTTTACTACTTCAAGAAATACCAGAGATTTTTATACTTCTATGGTTTCTTATCAGGCCGAATGTAAAAAAATGATCCAATGGGAGTACAACTATGAGGTTATTTGCAAATGATAGATGAAAAAGACAAGCTGATTATTGAGCATTTCCAAAAACACCCCCGCAGTTCCTTTAATCAAGCCGCTAAGGCATTAAGTTTAGCCAAAGGAACTGTAAAGGCAAGATTTGATGATCTCAAAGAAAAGAATCTCATCTCTCCTGGTGTTGGATTGAACATAACACAACTCAAATTCAGTCATGCCTTATCCTTCATTGAAATAACAAATCCAGAAACAGAAAAAGCAATCCTCGCGTATTTTCAAGATTGTCCTTTAGTAACTGCCATGTTTTCTGTATCTGGTTTTGAGTACAATCTTGTTATTTGTCTAGTAGCCGATACACGTGAGAAAATCAGTAAGTTTATTGATACTTTTCCCCTCAGCCATCTCCCAGGTGTGAAGAGACGTAATAGTTTTTTTGTAAAAGAGACGGAAGGCTTTTCAGACAAGCCTTTCTGGCTTTTTATACCTCCAAATTCTGAAAAGAACTTATTTGAAAATCATACGTGTCAGAATCGGTGTGGGGCGTGTGGAGTCATTTCCCATATTCAGGATAAAACGACAAGACAAGAATCATGATCATCATCTGATCAGATCCCTTCTCTTTTTTCTTTATTTCACGTTCTCTTTTCAGAAATTCTCCATTGCTTCAATTAAACGTGCAATGCATATTTGTCCCTTTTTAAAATCATCGAGGATGATATTTTCATTTGGTGAATGAGCATTGCTTCCTGCATTACCTACCCCAATAGAAAGAACAGGTACATGCTCAGAAAACAAATAAAGGGGACCAGAACCAGCACTCCAAGGATGAATGACAGGCTCATGCTGATAAACCTCTTGTACAGTATTTTTTACAGTGGAGACGAAAGGTTCAGTCAAAGGAGTATACGCTGGGGAATAACCTTCCCACCATTCAATTTCTACATTGAATTTGTTCTGAATGAAGTGTTTTTCGAGTGAGTGAATTACATCCTCTGGTTTTTGATTGGGAACTAATCTGAAATCAAGCTTGGCATGAGCAGTTGCTGGTAAAACGGTTTTTCCTCCATCACCTTGCCAACCAGACCAAATACCACAAATAGTACAAGTGGGACTAAAATAGATCTTCGAATGAAGATCATACCCAGTCAGGTTGTGCATAAAAGAATCGATCCCCAATTGTTGCTTTTGTTTGTCTTCATCAAAGAATTTTGACGCTTTTTTGACTGCTTTTTCCATTTCTGGTGAAATATCTATGATATTAGAATAATGATCTGGTAATAATATTCTATCTGTCTTATCATCACGGAGAGAAGCCAATGCAGCGATAAGATGGTTAGCGGGGTTATCAACAACTGCTCCTAGTGCTGAATGCAAATCTTTCTTTGGCCCCACTGTCTTTAATTGTACATAGCATATTCCTTTTACTCCAGCATATATTTCTTGAATACCAGAAGCATTTTTCCCACCGAACTCCCAAATACAACCCTGAACATTTTGAAAAAATTCCTTATTTTTCTGAGTAAATTCTCCTAAATTAGGACTCGATACCTCTTCTTCTCCTTCAATGATGAATTTTATGTTAATTGGAATATCTCCTCTTAACGCTTGCATCATTTTAATGGCGGATACCCTGACAATAATCTCTCCTTTATTGTCAGCAACTCCTCTTCCCCATATACGACCATCTCTCACTACTGGATCTTTGGGAAAAGGAGCACTATCCCAAAGATCAAGAGGTTCTGCGGGTTGAACATCATAATGGTCATAAAACATAAGGGTGTTTTTACAGTTATTATTCAATTCCGCTGTGAATATAGGTTGTCCTTTTGTTTCATGAATTTGAATAGCAAACCCTAATTGTGAAAAAATTCTTTCTAGCTCTTTTAAAGCAAGTTTTGAATGTTCTCCACCTTTAGCTGTCACGGTAGGAATTTCAATTAATCGAAATAAATCGTTTAGTGCATCTTCAACGTGTTTTTCCACATAGTCAGTCATTTCTTTTTGTGATAACATCTAAAATTACATCCTGATCTGATTAGTTATATTGACAGAAGGAAAAAATCGGAATACTTAACAATCTTTCGTATTCTTAATAGTCTGAATCATTATTTTTTGTAATAGCCCAGAGAGATGAATAGAAAATGTCAGAAGTAGAAGAACAAGTAGTCGAAGGAATTCATAAGATGCTAGATAAGCTTTCAAAAGAGGATAATCAGAAACGTTTCAAGAAGTGGAATAAAACGGTTGCTTTTTCATTTAAAGAATTGAATAAGACTTGGTCTACTACACTAACATCGGGATTACCAGGTGAGTTATTAGAAGGTGAAATAGACAAATCTAAAAAGTATGACATTCTTTTAATGACCGATCCCAAAACTTGGCTAGGAATCATTAACAAAGAAGTTAAAGTTATGGCTGTTTTTCAATCAGGTGAACTTAAAATCAAGGGGAAGATGACTGATTTATTGAAACTAAGGAAAGTATTGTAGCATTCGTCTATCCATTAAATTACTTGAATGTAAATACTATGTGGGAAAGACAGCCTCTCTTTTTGATAATTAAATGCGTTAATACTTGAGCTCCAACAGATCCTCTGCGGAATCAAAATAGTCCATTAACGGAGCTTCTTCCATTGACGTCGTGAGGGAATAAGGATAAGTGTAATGATAAGTATTACAGAAACCCAACCCAATGCTGGTGAAGAACTTGTGGTCGTCGTTGTTTCTGTTGAGAATGGAGAGGATGAAGTACTCGAACTGCTTATATCTGACATATCAGCTGTAGTTGTTGAGGAAGTAGTAGTGGTTGTTTGTGTAGTAGATGTCCACAGAACGCCCTCGGGAGGAGGTGATGTTGAACTCACCTCAACTGTTTGAAATGTCACTGCTAGATCCTCGGTATTCTCTGTAGTTTCAGTTCCCTCATCACCAGGATTGATTCTCCTCAGAGCTTGTTCTTCAGCAGAATAAAGAGCTAGGGAACCCAGAAAATTGGTCTCAGGCAAAGACGAGTAGTCACTTACACTCCCCCATTAAAATGGTTTCACCACTAGTATCATCTGGAATTCCTTGAGTAGTTGCCCCAACGTAAGGGGTTTCATCAGAGAAATAAACATTGAATTCATTTAATAAATCAGTAAAATTATCAGCGTCAAATCCATCTCCACTATCATCATCCCAGTCTCCTGTTTCAATAGCAATGAAAACATCCGCATTTTCCTCTTTTACGACCTCCTTCCAATCCGAGTTCAGACCACTCGCCTCAACATTGTAGACCATAACTTTGAAAGCACTAGATTGTGAAATACTCGATCTTATCGTATGGTCATTGGAAATAGGTTGAAGATTGAGGAAAATGGAAGTAGAAAATAGAAGACAAAGAAAAAGCATTGTACATCCAATTAACAGGATCTTAGGATTTTTTTCCAACATTTACCACCATTATTTTATTTAATATTGTTTATATTGATTTGGCTTTAAAGTTGTTTGAATTAATCTTTATAAAATGAAATTATCAAAACAACGGAAAATTCCTCACTCTACGATGTTGAAATTATCCTGTTGCATTGTTCCGAATATTACTAATTCAAGAAATAATCTGATGAATGGAACAATTTTTTGTACACAATTTGAATAGTAATATTGTACAAAAAAATGTAACTCTTTGGTTAAAGATTATTCATTTTTCTATCTGATTAATTCGATTTTATTCAAAAAATAAGTCATTTTGTGTACACTCATTTTATAAGTCCTGATGTGTGATTTTTATTTGACCTGTAAAGGTCAATACATAAGTTAAACAATTCTGCAAGGAATGTTAACAAAATATTAAGAAAAAGAAAACAAGGATGGATTTAAAAAAATGATTAGCAAATCACAAAGTAGAGATAATGTTGGAAAGATATGTGCTGATTTTTACCCAAATTGTGTGTATTGCACCTGCTATAGTATCTGTTTTCCCACCAATTCAAAAGAAGATGTGCTTACCGAAAGCGAGGAAAATAGGTAAATCTTCATTTGCTTTCAATAATTTAACCAAGTAGCTAAAGACTAGTAGGATTTTTCAGGATCAACGAAAAAACTGTTTTGAGATTCTACAATCCAAACAAAAAACCATAATAAACAAGTATTGGAGAGTGTCAAAGCTAAGATTTTTAACTGTGATGAAGTTGTACAGACAGAGATCCATGAATAGCCTAATGAATAAAGAATTTCCTTTGAAATTGTTACAATTGCTTTGTGCTGGGGAAGGAGTAGATGTTAATATTAGTGCGTTAGCAAACAAACTCAATAAACATAGAAATACTATCAAAGACAGAATAGATCAGTTATTAGAGTATAAAATTATCGAAAAACCAATCTACCCATTACTGTGGTTATTTACAGAGTATCCTCTTTTAGTTATATCAAAAGACAAATTTTATCGTGATGAGAATACTAAAGTTTTCATTGAAAATGATCCGCATATCATTGCAGGATATTATTTCCAGGAGGAAGTCTACAATACTTTGACAATATAATTCCATGAAGACCTTTACTCCTATCAAACCTGGTGCGATCAAATTTTAGAAAACGGAAAAATCATCAAATAAGAGGATCGTCATCCTCCGGAAACACTTCTTATCAGAACAAAGAGAATTTTAAAATATGATACAGCTGCACCGTTCAGAGTAATCCAACGGGGGTTTAAGAAAGGGGATATAACAGAAATTGGGGGTTTGGAGCTAGATTCTTTGTCAGTGAAAATCTTGAAAATGGTTCTCAATGGAGAGGCGATAAGAACCAATGAGAATTTTTTAGCTCGAACCTTAAACGTAAATAGAAATACGATTACAAGGCAAATAAGCAATCTACTAAACGAAGGAATTGTTGGAAAACCTACCTCTAGATTTCCAAGGGCGATAGTACAACCTGATTATATGTTAATATTTTCTTTACTTGAAATTAAAAAACGGTGTAATGAGGTAGCGAATTTCATTAGACGAGACCCACGTGTTCCTCTCTTGATCAAAGCAAATATTGGGCGATACAACTATTTTGTAGCAAGTACATTTAGAACTGTAGAAGACCATATAAAATGGCAAGAAAAGTATACACGAAATTTCCATGCGTGTATAGAGGCAATAAAAAATACTTATCTGTCTCCCGCAATGTCATTTTCAATTAATCAGAATTTCGTGTCTTTAGAACTTATAAAAAAGAAGTTACAAGAAATTACTGAACAGGAACGCGCAAACAACCATGAAGTAGAATTCTAAATTAGAATATGCTCAAGATAGATTTTTATTTTGCTGTTGGACTTCTATCAGTAAAGAATTCTGACAAATAAGATTTTTTTCAGTTATCGTTTGAATAGGATTTAGGGTGCTTTTTATCGAATAAAATAGCATAAATGATGGAACTGATAAAAAGGGCATTACAAAAATGAACAATTATTAACACTGTTCTCAGACATTATACTGTACATTGTGCTTACTCATTGAAATCAGAATTACCCATTTTTTAATCATAAAATTTAATTTTTAATCAGAAATTTTAGTATTTTATGTACACACATCTTATAAGAGTGAAAATACAATGAGTACGTGACCTGTAAAGGTTAATGAAAAGTTTAAATGATTCAAAGAGAACGTAGAAAATCTTTAATTGATTTTACTTCTCTTTAGAGGAGTTTAAAAATGTTAGTAACATCAAAATGGATTAAAAACCATCAATCAGCAGTGAATAACGGCCGATCAGATGCAGTTATTATGGATCTTCCGCCAGAAAAAGGTGGTGACGATTATGCAGCTACAGCATTAGAATATGCTGTTATGGCTCTTGCAGGCTGTATTACCACTATCTTTTCAGTCGTCGCTAAGAATTCTCAAGTCGATATTACAGATCTCGAGGCAGTAGTTGAAGCAGAGAAACCAGATGATGCTTTAACAATTACTGAGGTTAGAATGAATATAAATGTTAAATCTGATGCTCCAGAAGACAAAATCAAAAAAATTCTAAGGATAACATTGAGGCAGTGTCCTGTTGAGACTCTATTTCGACAAGCTAATGTCATAATGGATGTTAAGCTAAATGGGAAATAATTTTCCTCATATTCAAATTCTTTCATCAAATAGAGTAAATGGGGGTAACAAAAGAGGAGAAAATTTCATTTCCTTTTTTCAGGTTAAAAAAAATTTAATTTCGGAGTTGTATATACTGGAGGTATGCTTAATGAAAATAGGTGTAGTTTCAAATAATACTGATCTATCTCATGTGTTTGATTTAGAAGAAATTATCCAAAAATCCCAACAGGACCGTTTCTTATCGAATATGGTAATACCAGATAGGATACTAGATTGTAGATTGTTATCTAGTCCATTACCAATCATTAAACTTAGATGTGAAATGAGAAAAATTAAAGTTGGACAAATATTGGAACTGCTTGTTACTGATCTTGAATCTATAAAGTTCGTACCACAATGGTGTAACCGTACTGGGAATGATTTTATAGAAATCACTGGCAATTGTGGAGTAACAAGGTTCGTTATTCAGCATAAATAAAGACTGATATAAACAATCATTACAACTAATTCGCTCAGTCTTATCCCTAATCTTGGTTCTTTATCTACAAAAATTGAAAGCTTCAGCGTGAGTTTTTCATTCTTCTACAATCCAGAGTAAAACCTAATATAGAATCACTTCAAGATTCTACTGAATAAATAATCCACCCCTGATTATTAACTCAATATGTAAATACTTTAGAATCAACTGATTCTGCTAGAAGTTTGGTTGCTCCAGCAAGTTCAACACCATCGATATAATCATCTTTGGTAAGTTCTCTGGCCTCAACACAAGGAACACAGGCAAAAACTTTACCTCCCATTTCCATGAAGTTAGTAATAAGCTCCTCCAGTGGGGTGAATGGGGGGAAAACCCAACCTTTGCAGAAATCCTTTCGTACTACATTTACTCCTTCTGCTTGTAAAAACATGATTACTTCCGCATCTAAAACATGAGCAGCATTGGCTACTGCCCAAGCCATACTTGTGCGTTCAAAATTATCGATTCCATGAGTGGATACTATCACAAATTTTACCATTTTTTACCATCTTCCTTATTTTTCGTTTCTTCTCATTTTTTAATTTGTTCGACCAAACAAAGAATATCTCAAAATATTTAAACAGATGTTTGTTCTTCAGATTTCTGTAAATTAAAATAATGCTCTTTGATTCTGTGTTGAATCGGTGATTTTGAGATTCGGGCTAATCCAGGAACACAATTAATAGCTGCAAGACTTTCCTGTAATCCCTCATCACCTAGACAACATAATTCAATTAAAAGGTCATATTCACCAAAAATCTGGTATAAACGCTTCACTCCAGCAATAGGAGATATTTGATCAATGATTTTCTCAATGTCTCGACCTGGTTCAGTTTGTATCATAAGAAGAAGATCTCGAGAAAATCCAAGTTTCCAAAGACGACTCAAAGGAACCATTTTTACTAAAACACCTTTATCTTTTAGACGCTTAATCCGTCGGGTGACAGTTACCGGCTTTAGGTCGATTCCCTCTTCTTTAAGAGCTTCGACGATTTCTGGAACCTTTTTTTCCCCATGATGTTCTAATAGACAAATGATGTAGAAATCAGTTTCATCAACAATTTTGTCTTTACTGAGCTCAAACAACCGTTTAATTTGATCACGACTAAACATTCTGCATCTTCCATTTGTAAACTTAATTTAAGCGAATCCTTGCAGTCGAATCTACTCAAAATTACATTTTTCATAAAAAGTATATATGGTTTTCTACAATTATGCAAACATTTGATTTTTTATATATAAGCATCTAGCGATTATGGTACTTTTACATACACTTTTTCTAGCATTTCATATCAAATTTTACTATTGTTAAACTAATCATTAAAAACAAGAGGGAAAAGACTACTGTAGATAACGTTTACCTGATGAAAATGAACTTCTAACGTTATTGTGGAAGTTAATTTCCTCAGTTAACAAAGAATAAACAAATAAAGTGGTAAAAAAAATGACTGAAGAAACAGATTTAGGAAATGAAGTACCTGATGAATCAGATCACGTCGTTGATGCACGTGGATCTGCATGCCCTGGTCCACTGCTTGAAACTAAGAAAGCAGTTGGAAAAGTTGATATTGATGAAGTTTTAGAAATATGGTCATCTGATCCTGGGACACGTCAAGACATCCCTGCCTGGGCTAATTTTGCTAAACATAAATATCTTGGTTTCGTAGAAGATGATGGTTACGATCGCTTTTACGTGATCAGGAAGAAATAAATCAAAATTTTTGGTTGGTAATAGCTTTATGGCTACTACAGCAGAATATACTCCCAAAATTTTAGTTTTGACCACCATTATGTGCTCTTATCCAGGTGTGGATAATGCTGGTCAACAACATTTGGAATATCCTCCAAACTCGTACGTCATGCGCGTTCCCTCTCCTGTCATCTTCCCTGAAGATTTTTACATTAATTCCTTTCGTAAAGGGATTGATGGTATTATCATTATGTCTTGTGGGGAAGAATGCCCTTATTCTGGTGCTTTCAAACGTTTAAGCCTACGTGTTAACAAAGTGATGAAACGTATGAAACAAGAGTATGGGTTAGAATCTAAAAGATTAAAATTAACCGCAATTTGTACTGTATGCGCTAAACATGTTGTTAAAGAAATTAAGGAAATGGATGAGTATTTACGAAGTTTAGAACCCGCAAAAGAAATTTTGAGCAAACCTCCCACTGCTATTAGTGCAGAAACGAATGGATAATTGATTGGAGGACTAATTTATGATGAAAGGTGAAGAAGAGACTATTTACTCAACAATAGTGATTGGTGGAGGAATTGCTGGATTGCAAACGGCACTAGATATAGCGGATCAAGATTATCATGTTCTTGTAGTTGACAAAGAACCTAGTATCGGTGGAAAGATGATCCAACTCTCAAAAGTATTTCCTACTCTTGATTGTGCAAGTTGTATAACAACTCCCAAAATGAGCAGTACCTCCCATCACAAGAAGATTGATTCATGGACGTATTCTGAAGTAACAGGATATCACAAAAACGAGAATGGTAACTTTGTAGTTGATATTACTAAGAAAGCACGTTTTGTGGATGAAGAAAAGTGCACAGGCTGTCGACAGTGTGAATTTCAATGCCCTGTTGATGTTCCCTCTGAATTTGAAATGGGTATTGGGACTCGGAAAGCTATCTACATCCCTTTTCAGACTGCTCTTCCGCAGGTAGCATTACTCGATATGCAACATTGTATAGCTTGTCTTGGTTGTTCCCGTATTTGTCCAGCCGATGCAGTTGATTATTTCCAAAAAGATGAACAGGTACAGGTTGAAGCAGAATCTGTTGTTCTTGCTACAGGTTTTGAATTAACACCCGTGGGTGAGAAGAAAGAATGGGGTGGGGGTAAATTTCTCAATGTCATTTCCTCAATGACCGCTGAGCGGTTATTAGCTCCTAATGGACCTTATGGTGGAATTCGTCGTCCTTCTGATGGACAAATTCCTATGCATATTGCCTATATTCATTGTGCAGGTTCACGTGATGCTTCTTTGGATCGTACCTACTGTAGTCGTGTTTGTTGTATGTATACTATCAAACAAGCGATGCTTATTACAGGTGCTCTCCCTATTGTGCAAGTGACTTGTTACTATATGGATATTCGTGCCTTTGGTAAAGGTTATGAACAATTTTTCGAGAATGCTAAAGCCATGGGTGTTGAGTTTGTCAAAGGGAAAGTAGGTGATATCCGTGAAGATCCAGAAAGCAATAATTTGATTTTGTCGATTGAAAACATAGGTAGTAATGGTGGTAAAGCCAAAGAGGAATATGATCTTGTTGTCCTTAGTCTTGGATTGACCCAAGCTTCATGTCCAACTAGTCATTTCCCTGTGGAAATCGGGAAAGATGGTTTTATTGAGGCAGTTGACCTCAAGCTTAATCCCGTAATTACGAGTTTAGAGGGTGTTTTTGGAGCTGGTACTGCTATGGGACCTAAAGATATTGTTGATACCATTGTTGAAGGATCTGCTGCAAGTATGAAGGTTGTTGAATATTTGAAAGCCAAAAATAAAGTAGCAACTGAAGTTTCTACAGTAGAAAGTGCTTCTGTTTCTGCTACAGCTGAAGGAGCTAATTTGGAGAGTTAATTATGACTGATGAAGAGAAAACCGAATCTCCACGGGCTGGAGTGTATATTTGTCATTGTGGTGGTAACATCAGTGATGTAGTTGATGTAGAAAAAGTTCGAAATGCGCTAGAGCAGGATCCTCAAGTAGTTGTCTCCCGACGTAACATGTTTATGTGCTCAAAAACAGGTCAAGAATTGATTGAGAAAGACATTCAAGATGGAGTTATTGATAGAGTTGTTGTAGCTTCTTGCAGTCCTAAATTACATGAAACGACCTTTAGAGGAGCAACTGATCGTGGAGGGATGAATGTTTTTCTGTATGAACATGCAAATATCCGAGAGCAGGTTTCATGGGCTCATCCACACACTCCTGAGTTAGCTACAGAAAAAGCTGTCTCTCTTATTCGTGCAGCAGTCAATAAAGCAATTAATTTTGATCCTTTGGAAACAATTAAGATTCAAACTACCAAAAGAGTATTAGTTGTGGGAGGTGGAGTATCGGGATTACGAGCTGCAAAAGACCTAGCTGATACAGGCCTTGCAGTTGAATTGATAGAGCGATCTCCTTATCTAGGAGGACGAATGGCTTCATTGGATAAAATTTTTCCCACCAATGAAGTAGCAAGTGAGTCTCTTGCTAATTTAATCAGCGAAGTAATTGAACATCCCTTGATTACTGTCCATCTTAATACTCAGATTGATAAAGCTAAAGGTTACATTGGTAATTTCGTGTTATCTCTCAAAAAATATGTTACACGTGGAATTATTGGTCATATCAGGGAACCTGAGCTTCGAATAGCCATAAACGTTTGTCCTGTTGTTGTCAGTGGTGAATTGACTCCTAGTGGAGTGTATAACCAAAAAGCAATTCTCATCCCTCAACCTGGCCATTATCCTCAAGTTCCCTCAATTGATTGGAATTCCTGTACTAGATGTGGAGAATGTAAAAAAGCCCTTGAGAACACTAATCGTCTTCAAATTGACGCTGAACCGACCTACTCTGACATTACTGTGGGAGTTATTGTTTTAGCTTCTGGGTATGATACATATATTCCATTTGAAGGGGAATATGGGTGGAATAAATATCCAAATGTTATTACTCTCCCTCAATTTATTCGTATGAATGCTCCTGGAGGCCAATTTGAGGAAAAATTAGAATGGAATGGACAACCAATTAGATCCATTGGATTCATCCATTGCGTTGGTAGCAGACAAACTGGGAAGAATTTCAAACCTGGCCAAAATTGTAATGGTGAGTTGAATGAATACTGCTCACGTGTTTGTTGTACAGCAAATCTCCAAGCAGTAAATGAATTAAAAGAACGTTTTCCTCACGTTAGAACCTATAATCTTTATCGAGATATACGTACTTACGGTCGTTTTCATGAGGAAGACTATTATGAGGTTGCATCTAAGAATGGTGCGATTTTTCTTAAATATACTCCCGATGATTTACCTATTGTGTATAAACCTGAGAAAGAGAAGAGACATCGTCTCCGACTACAAGTTAAGGATGATCTCACTTACGGTGAAGAAATCGAAATCCCAGTTGATTTAGTTGTCCTTGCAGTTGGAATGGTCGCAAAGAATCAAAAAACACTAACAGAACAATTAAACCTCCCTATTGGATCTGATCGTTTTCTACTTGAAGTACATCCGAAACTACGGCCTGTAGAAGTTGCTAATAGTGGAATTATGCTTGCTGGTACATGTCAAGCACCTTTCGATATTACAGAAGCAACTTCTGCTGCACTTGCTGCAGCATCCAAAGCTTCAATTATTTTGGGAAAAGAATTTACAGAATTAGAACCCTATGTAGCACGTGTAAAACCTGAAATATGCACAGGTACTGGAATCTGTCTGAAAGAGTGTGAATATCTTGATGCTATTCAGATGGTTGAGACTGAAATTAACAATCAAACTGTTTCTCGTGCGTACGTCAATCCTGCTCTTTGTAAGGGTTGTGGAGCCTGTGTTGCAGTGTGCCCCACTCCTGGAGCTATTGATGTTCAAGGATATTCTTTAGCAGCTCTAGAAGGAATGGTTGATGGATTTGTTCAGGAGGTTGACATATGAGTGATCCTAAGCCTATATCGATACTTGAAAATCGTTTTGGTCGTGTGATTAAGGCTGCAGCGATCAAAAATGCGATTCGTGAAGCTTTAAAGGGTAGTGATGTTGACCCTGAGAAAGAAAAAACTATCTTAGCAATCGCTAAAGAGATTGGTCAACCAAAACATGTAGTTCACTGGTATCTCACCAGTATGAGGAAGTATAGTATCGCTGTAGAAACTGCTAATCGAGAAGGCCAATATCACAAATGGGCTTTAGTTTCCCGAGTCCCATCCTAAGGAGTGAATAAGTGATGACATTAATCGATCCAGATTTAATTGATGAAATAAAGAAATATTCCACAAGTGATTTCAATGTAAGTGCTTGTTTTAACTGTGGTAATTGTACGGCCATCTGTCCCTTGTCCAATGATGCTGATCCATTTCCTCGTAATCTAATTCGATATGCAAGTGTTGGATTAAAAGAGAAAATACTTGGCAGTGACCAGATGTGGTTATGCTCGTATTGTAACGATTGTAGTGATACCTGTCCTCGAGATGCGGAACCTGGTGAATTTGTTATGGCAGCTCGAAGATGGGCAATGGGCCAGTATGAGTTCACTGGTATTTCTCGGTTTCTAAACAGAAATCGGTTCGGAGGATTCTTCTTAATGGGTTTTGTAGGTCTCTTCGCAATGTTGTTGTTTAACTTCCTTGGAACACCTGAAAATATTGTCGAAGGAAGACCAATAAGGCTTTTTGACCTCGTATCAAAAGAGGTTGTAGAAATAGGGGGAATTATAATTGCAGGAGCATTACTTGGTATTATTGGGTTGTCTATTCTAAATATGTATAGGCAGATTTCAAAAGAATATGATTCGAGTATACAAGATGGAGTTAAAACAGCCTTCAGGACTCGTAGAAATGATAAAAAGCTTAATACATCTTATCACTTAATTTTTTCTCCTTTTATTATGTTTAAGCAAGCATTTGTAGTCATCTTTAAGGAGGTCTTCCTACAGTATAGACAACTAGAATGTGCTCTCCCACCTCATAGGCCAGAATTTAAAACTCAATTCTTACGTACTCGGTGGTTAATGCATTTGCTCGTTTTATGGGGTTTCTTTGGCTTAGGAATTGCTACAACATTAAACATGTTTTTAAAACCTGATGCAAATCAACTTGTAGAATTAACACATCCTATTCGTTTATTAGGTATTACTAGTGGAATTTCATTAATGCTTGGCGTAGTGATGGCTGCTTGGTCACGTGTGAAAAAGAACAGCCGTTATGCAAGTCGTAGTATTACCTGTGATTGGATTTTTCTTGTTAATCTTTTCTTGGTTGGATTAACTGGATTTTTAATTACATCTACCTACTATATCACTACAATCCCCTCCATCTGGAGCTACTGGTTTTTTGTTATTCATATTATAGCAATAATGGAACTAATGATCCTAGCACCATTTGGAAAATTTGCTCATGTTTGGTATAGAGCGTTTGGGTTATGGATACATTATGGGCTTCAAGCTCGACAAAATAATCTTAAGCTTGCGTTAAAACGAGAAAAAGCTAAGAAGAAAAAGGCTAGAGCTGCTGCGAAAGCTGTAAAGACTGCTTAATCCTTCTTTTTATTATCTGATTTTTTCTTTTTTCTTCATGAGGTACCAAAATAATAACTGAAATTTAATCCTCGAACATATTGCCTAGAAACACTAATATGTATTATTACAATTTCCTATGTAAATGACTGTAATTTCAGTTATAGTGAAATAAATTTCATGATAATATAATTGAGTGTGAAAAATCTGAAAATCGGGAAGCGATTTGCATGCGATACATGTGGTAGGGTAGAAAATTCGAAGTTAATAGTCACAGATCATCCTACACAACCCGATAAGCATATCTGCGAAAGTTGCAAGCAAGATATCTATCTTAACAATATATCAGCAATCGCTAAAAAGAAAAGTAACACACGTATGGTCTAGGTTGAAAGAACTTTTGCTATTTATCATAGGTAAATCCTAGTTCACTTAGTTATTATTTATCAATGAGAATTCCGATAAATTTTCATAGATTGCTCCTTGGGGGGTTAAAGTACTTTTTTTAAAGATAAATGAGTGAATTACCTCTTTCTCACCTTCCAAGATATCACAAGAATGTGCATAATCGACCAATGACTCTTGTTCATCAGGATAATGCTTTTTTATACGACCCAAGGTCAAATGAGGAGAAAATTTCCGTTTGTCCTTAGGAAACCCGATCAATGATAATCGAGTATTGACTTCAGCAGCTAAGGTTGAAAGTTGACTTTTTCCTTCAGAAATACCGATCCAGATAACACGAGGACGCCGTTCATTTGGGAAAAATCCCATATGAGAGAATACCATCTCAAAAATGGGAACCTTAATCGATTTTAGTTCTCTCTCAATCGATGAAATTTTTTTTTCTGGTACTTCACCCAAGAATTTTAATGTTATATGGAGCTGATTAGGTTTTACTGGACGAATCCCCTTAAAAGAAGAGAGTTCATTGAGAATGGCCCCAATTTTTTGAGTATTAACTTGATTAATTACTTCTACACAAATAAAACTTCTTACCAAGGTTTAATTCTCCAATTTTTTATAAATATAACAGTACTTACGCTTATTTATGTATTCTTATGTAACTTACCTTATTCAATTACTCTATAATAGTGATTATTGGTTGTAAATGGATAAATAACACCATTCTTTAATTTTCATCTGCCTGATAGTTGGTATTTTTAAGCGAGTACATAGGTACACCTAACATGTTTGATACATAGGTACACCTAACAAGCGTGCTCAAAAATTCTCATGAAAAGCCACTGTGGCACAAAAGAAGACTAAAAAATGACAAACAAAGAAAATCCAGATCCATCAGAGTTAGCAAAGAATTGGGAACGAGATTTACGTCGTGGTTTGCTGAAACTCATGATCCTCCTCCTCATTCGACTTAAAACTGAGGAAGCTCATGCTTATGGATTGATTAGCCTATTGAGAGAAACTAATATTCCTTTGAAGGCAGGAACTGTGTATCCCCTACTTAAAAGAATGGAAGCTGAAGGTTTGATAAGTTCATTACTTGCAGAAGATCTGGAATCCCCAGGAAATCCGCGACGTATCTACACAATAACTACATCTGGTGAAAATGAAATTGAATCAATGATTCAAACTTATCTTATGTATCATCAGTCTATTCAAACTTGGTATAACGAGATTCAAAGTTTTAATACAAAAAGAGGTTGGTCTTTGGAAAATGAAACCGATAAATAAAGATGCTAAGCTTTTGATTCGTTCTTATATTGATAATATTGAAGATTACTTGAAATCGAAGAGCAAGATGCATCCAAATATAATCGATGGGATATTGAATGAAATTAACGATTTCGTTTATCTTCGGAGTACTGAGCTTGCAGAGGATACAATTGTATATACAAACGTCCTGAGAGCCATAGATGAATGCGGTTCTCCTTCTGATATTTGTGAACAATATCTTGAGGATGATGTGTTTGATGGTAGAAACGTTCTTTCAAATAAAATCGTAAATGAAAAGTCTAGATTATCTTCAGAAGGAAAAATGAAAGAAGCCAGCAACACTATTCATGTTGATCCTAGTTCATCTACACTTAGACCTCCAATGAACTACTTGGATCAATTGCAATACTATCCTAGATTTGGTTTTTATAGAACATGTTTCCTTTTCTTATATTCAATACTCTTCCTTATTCTGATATTTAGTACAGTTCAAAGTTATCAGGAAAATATTCCCTTCCGAGACATACGATTTCTCTGTGAGAATTTTTATTATGTAATATTCTTTACTTTCTTTCTTCTCCTGTTAGAGGTAGGTTTATTAGGTGATTGGAAAAATAAAAATGAAATTAAAGGATTTTCTCGTACGCAGGATGATCGAATCGTAATCTTAATATCACGTCTAACAATTCTCATTGTGTTACTGAAAGCTTCATTATTACCTTTACCTGAGTATTTTTTTATTAGTTTTCCACTTTTATTTGTTCTATTGATTTGGATGGAGCGTCAACAGGCATCAGATTTATGGAATACGAAGATTTCACCAACTTTAAACAACTTAGCTCGTTCAGTTGAAACAGGACGGATTTTTGCACATATAAAAGACTCTCTAAATAAGTGGTTGCGTTTCATTAATTCTCGATCAAGTTTGGAAAAAGTATACTTCCTTCTCAGTGTAATTTATTTTGTTTTTAGTTTAC
>JAEOSP010000638.1 GCA_016840305.1 Candidatus Hodarchaeota archaeon | reverse complement strand
TTTTCACGGATGAGGGAACGTAAAGAATCTATTCGGATTTCTCGAAACATGCTCTTTGGCGATATTTAGAGAAAAAATAAGTTCGTCCTTTGATGGACGAATTCTAAAAGACGTTTTTAACTTGAAGATCGATCTCTAACTTGTTTTTTATCAGATTCTTTAGATGATTTTCCTTCTTTAGGAATACCTAATTCTTTTGCTACTTCAAGAAACGGAAGAACCATCTGTGCAATTGACTTGTATGCATCTTGGCCTTCCCCTAGTAAGATCATTTTGTCAACAGCAATATTCTTGAAAATGTCAGGGAGCATTTCGATCGCTTTCATCTGAATATACTTTTCATCTGCTTCACTAAGTGCCTTTGCCTGTTCTAAGATACCTTGGGCATATGCGATCTGCGTTTGACTAATTTTAGCAGCCTCACCTTCAGCTTCAGCTAATAATTGATCTTTATGAGCTAAAGCCTCTTGGCGTATTCGTTCAACTTCAACGCCTACTTCTTGGGTAATTTTCAGATATTTTTCTGCTTCCGATTCGATCTGCTTCTGTTTACGCTCTGTTTCAGCAGCAATAACTGCTCTTTTTTGTTCAAGCTGGACAATTTGGATTTCACGTTCCTTGGCTTTTCTTTCAATGGTAAGTTTTACCTCTTGATCTTGTTCACCAGTGCGTTGACGGACTTCTAAATTTCTCAGTTGAACACTTTCTTCCATTTCTGCTTGTCTCAACTGTGCTACCTGAGCTTCTTCTATCTTTTTTACTGCTTCAAGGTTGTCCTTTAAGCGTTGATCCAAAACTTCTACATCTCGAATTTCTACTGATTCAACAGTTATACCCCAGTCACCTGCAAGATGATGTAATTCACTTGTAACATTCTTTATGATCTCTACACGATTTCGGATAATTTGTTCAATCTTCATATTTGCACAAGTTGTACGGATAATGGCTTCAGTTGCATTCTTAATGGCTTTCTCTACGTAATCTGATCGTACAGGATTCCAACTCACTTTTGAATAAGATATTTCTGGATTAGTAACACGCCAATAAACGAACGCAGTTAATGCAACATCCTGATATTCGTAACTTACTACTTTTTCTCTTGCTTCTAACAAAGTCTGTTGCACAGTGGTAGGAATTACAATTACTTCATCAAATACTGGCCATAAGATAACCGTTCCACCCGTACCAGACCTTTTAACCTTCCCTCGACGAAAATGAATGACATATTCATTCGTTTTATATTTACGATAACGAGATACAAAAAATATTATAAATAAGAAGAATATAACAAATGCTAAGACAATGACTAACCAGAGATTATCTAATAATGCGTTTCCTGTTGTAGCTTGCAAGAAGAATAATTTCGCCATTTTATTTTTTCACCCGATTTTCAGATTTTTTTTATTTATTCCCAAGTAATTGACCCCTCGGGAGTTTCTTTCTTTTTTTTTTCCGTTGAAGGCCACTCATCTATTACTAGTGAATTTCTTTCAACTTTCACAACGTAAGCAATCATATCTTTAGCAATTGCTCCTGATTCTGTTTTTGCTGACATTTTAGTAGGTCCATGAATCGAACTAGTCTGGATAACTACCAAACCACCTTCAGTATCGACTGTTGTTAGGGTTTTGACTTCATCATCAACTTTCATGGTTTGTAAAGGCGTTTCATATATTTCTGAGACAGCAATTTTAGCCCATACTTTGGAGATGAAGTAAGTTGTTCCCATAGGAACCAAAAATAATACAACAATCAGAACAATAATGTTTATGGTGTTATCAATTAAAATGACTCCTGTACCTCCGAATGAAATCATAAAGGTACCTAACAAGAGCATTAAAGGGGTTGGAGTATCAGCATCGAAGCCGTGATCGTGTAAATCTAAGTTTTTATCAACACCTATGTGAATGTCCTTATCTATGCCAACTGTTAGATCCGAATCTAGATCTATGTCAGCTTCAAGATCCACATCCCCGATATCATGATCAATTCCCACACTGTGGTCGAAATCGTGGTTGATATCATGATCTAAAT
>JAEOSP010000637.1 GCA_016840305.1 Candidatus Hodarchaeota archaeon | reverse complement strand
TATGACGAATAATGATTTTCGTGCTGAAATTCGAAATGGTTCTAATGGTTCGATTAAGAATTATTCCTTAGATACAACGCCATTAAAAAACAATGGCCTCCCTCAAATTTCCATAGGTGACTTAGATAATGATGGGGTTGACGATATCTTGATTCCAGATGGTATGGGACACCTAAAAATGTTTGAGGGGCCTATTTATGATACTACATATTTCTACGGAGGTAAGATTTCTCTAGTCTCTATGATTAATTTAATAGGAGATTCTGACAAGGAAATTATTATTCATCCCGTAGGTCATCTGATGTTGCTCCAAAAGAATGGCTCAAGAATTTTTAATATAGGAAATTCCCAAGTTTTAAAAACTTCTATTGCTAATTTAGATTCTGATGATAATAGCGAAATAATTGCATTATATGAAGATGATCGGATTATAGCATTAGATAATGACGGATCGAAAATCTGGGAATATGAATCACCCGCACCAGTTTCTACTAATCCTGAGCTCTTAATCATGGATACTAACGATGATGGTATTGACGACTATTTATATTTTTCAAGCGGAATTTTAGGCAGATCTCAGGACTATATTTTGGATATAACTTCGAATCCTCCAATTGAAGTAGATTCTGGCGAATTAGCTGGTTTTGATACGGATATTGGTGATTTTGATCAGGACGGTATTACAAATGACATTGTAGTAGGAGGATTTAACTTAAAGGTTTCCAAAATTACAATTTCTGGACTTCAAGAATTATGGGCAAAAAGCTTTGCATACCCCTCTATTACCAATCTTGTTTATCATGTAACAGTTGGCGACTTTAATGGAAATGGATATGATGATATTGCTTGTACATATACTTCTTGGGATGGAACACCGAATCCCCCTAAAAACATATCCTTAGCTGCATTTGATGGAAAAACTTCGGAGGAAATCTTTATGACTCATGCTTTAAATGATTCTGAAGGAGTTTTAGCTTCTGCTGATATTGATTCAGATGGAACTGATGAAATTTTTGTAGGTTTTTCTACTGGAAATATAAGTGCTTATAAAATAGTAGGTTCAACCCTAACAATGCTTTGGAATCAAACAGTTGAAAATGCATCAATACAAGAAATGAAAATTAGTAAGTTTTCAAATACTAGCTCTTTTGATATTGCCGTCTTATCTACACCACATCTGAAAAACACAACAAACTATATACAAATTTATAATGCTAGTACGGGTATTATGCTTGGCGAATATACTGACTTATCAAACGAAACATCGCATTCTAATATGGCTGTCGGTAAAATTAACAATGAAAACAATGATTATGATCTAATATTTAGCTCTATAGAATCTAGTCATTCATCTGTAGATATATTATTACGAAATTATTCCAAAGGATTCATCCCGCCTCAAGATCTTAGCACAGTTAGTTATCCAAGTTATCAAGATGGTCAAGTAACATATGTAAACGTAGGAAATATAACAGGAGGTTCTCAAGATAATATCATAGTAGGAACTTCTAAAGGAACTATCTTTTGTTTATCACCCTTCGAGGCAAAAGATATAGAGGAATTTGAGGTTGTTGCAAAAAAAGAGAATAATACTTGTGTTGCAGGAGATTATGTAGAAATTCTCATTCAAGTTGAGAGAGATGAACCAGATGCTCTTAAAAAAGTTGAAATGGAAATAATTGAATGGGTGACTGGCAGAAGGGTTGGAATATACATTATGGAAGATTATCTTATAGGTTTGAGAATTGAACCAGGAAAAACAAGCTTCATTGCAAATCTTTTGATCCCAATTCAGCTTAGGGGAAAATATTACATTAGTGGTAAAGTGTATCTTGATGACTTTTCTGAATTTGATTCCATTGATAATAAAATTGAAGAGGCATTTGTAGTAGAACCATTTGATATCCTTGGCAAAGATATAACTACTTATATAGAAAATATTGATGTTGACAATAGAGAAATAGACTTCTTTAATTATGTGGATTTAAATATAACTCTAAAAAACACCCAGTCAATTGATGATAACGTAGAGTTAAACATTTCTGCCTGTCGGGACATTTTTACTTTAAATACAACGACTGAAGAGGTACTTGTACCTGCTAATGATCAATTGCTACTGCAGAGAAAAATTTATATTCCTTTTCAATTGCCTATGGATTTACTTGCTCTTTATGGACTTCTTTACGTTTCAATAGAAGGGAATCAAGGTACAGATGGAAATTGGACTATGATGG
>JAEOSP010000636.1 GCA_016840305.1 Candidatus Hodarchaeota archaeon | reverse complement strand
GAATGAGTGAAAAAGAAGTTGTATTCAAGTTGAGTATAATTTCACACTATTTTGGACAAGGTAAAATCGGATCTGGATTTGACGTTGCCGCTTCTACTTTTGGAGGAGTGTTGGTGTACAAAAGATTTGACCCTGAGTGGTTACATAAGAACCTTCAATCTCATACATTGCTAGAAGTAGTAAATATGGATTGGCCATTGTTAAAATATGAAAAATTAGAATTACCTAATGATTTATTTATGATAGTTGGTTTTACTGGCACAAGTGCGTCTACAAAGAAATTAGTGTCTCAAATGAAACTTTTCAAGGAGGAAGATCCTGATAGTTATTTCATGATAATTTCACGTATTTCTGATGTTACTGATCAGCTCATCGAAGCCATTCGTAAAAGAGAAAACGTAACTGTTTTGAAGTTACTGGATCAAAATCGTTTACTGCTAGAAGAGCTGAGTCTTGCTTGTTCTTGTCATTTAGAAATTACTGAACACCAAATAATGAGTCATACTGCGTCGAAATATGGAGCTGTAGCAAAATTCTCTGGAGCTGGAGGAGGAGACTGCAGCATTGGAATCTGTTTTAGTGAAAGTACGGCTAGTTTAATTGTAAAAGAATGGGAACGAAATGGTATCATGCCGATTGATATCAAATTCTCATCAGATGGGGTCAGAAAGGAAGAAAGAAAAAGAGAATAGAGGACGGAAGAAGGATTATTTTATCTCTACCGTACCAGAATCACCATCGACTTCTAAATGCATACCAGTTTCGATTTTAGTGACATCTATTTGATCAACGCAAGGAAGTTCCGAAATTATTGCTCCTACAGCAACTATGGCCTCACAATCGTGAAGAACAAGGGCTTTAGGCCCTTTTCCTGTTTTGGCCATCTGGTAAATAACATAAGAACCAACTGTGGATCCTTTTCCAGAGGGAAAAACAAGTATTTTTCCTGAAATACTTTCATTTTCTAATTCGTGACCTTTTTCAACAACTACCCCATTATCTGGATCAACTCCACCATAAAAAGATATACTATCTTTTGTAACCAATGCCTCACCAGATATCTTTCCTTTGAAGATTTTTCTACCTGTTAACTTCATTATTTCAACGCCTCCTCTAAACATTCATCCATTGACATTAATTTTACCGAGAATTTATTTCTCCCAGATCCATAATAACACATTTTCGCAGAATCAGATGCTAAACCATGAAAACGACCTTTTATTGGAGCTACAACACAACAGGTATCTGCTGCAATCTTAGCCCCAGAATCTTCAATCATTTTCGTAAAACCCATTCGATCGGCGATTTGTTTAGTAGGACGAGCAGTAGTAATCCAAACTTCTTTTTTAGGATTAATTTTCTTATCTTTCAGTTTATCAGCAATATATTCAAGTTCAGCTAGTGAAGCATGAGGACAACCTAAACTAATAAAATCTATTTCCACATCGTCAGTAAGATCGGCAATTGCTTTCTTAATATCTTCCTCTGTTATAGTTTCCGACTCTATAGGAATTGATTTAACTTTATCAGGTGTAATTCCTTCCATATGGAATAAAGCAATTCCTCCATATGTGGCGTACGAAGCACAAAAAGATTTCAACTCTTCCACTGTTGCTTTAGGGATTCCTTTGATATAAGTTATTTTTTTACCGAAACGATCACCCAAAACCTTCCCTAATGCCCCAAAATTAAACGTTTCCGTAATTGGTGTTTTTACCTCCACTGTGAGTTCAGGTTGACGATTTTCATCAAGATGAAAACCATACTCAGGGGTTTTACCAACAAGAGCTGCACTTAAAGCACTCGGTCCACCTTCACGATTAGTACGAGCACCTAATACAGAATTTGCATAGGCTACAGCACTACTTTCAGACCAAGCAATATGCTGACCAAAGTGAGGTAAATTACCATAAAGATAAGGGGTACAACTGCATGTCGTGATTACATTCAATTCCCGAAAAGCGTCTACTACTCGAATCTGGTTCTTAGCAAAGTTCTCACTGATGGAAAGTTTACGCCATTCCTCAAGATCCATTCTAGATCCATTAGCAATTTCTTAGCTAAGGGATTTTCCAGCAGGATTGAGGGTAGTGAAAACCTTAACTTTTCCATCCTTTGCCATCTCTTCTAGCCATGCTAGCCCCGGTTCGTTCAAATTCGCGTAACTAACACCAGCTATTTGAACTGAGGTAACATCTATCAGTCTTTTAGCGCCATAAATCTCACCTAATGCTATTAAAATTTCCATGGCTGTTTGGGCTGCTTTTCCGTATTTCCCTTCAGCCATTTCTTGTTCTTCAGGAGTTAATTCCATTTATTTTCACCTGCGATATCGAATTTTTAGTACAAACAGTTCTCGGAGGATTACTTAATTTATTTATCTATTGCTTTGGAATGTCCTAAATGCTCTTTGATTTTTTCTTAGTAGTCCATAACTACTTCTTTAGCGCAATAATACCTAAATTTTGTACTAGAGTCGATTCCATCTGTTTTTCCTACCTTCTTAACTACAATTTGGAGGTTATCCTGTAAAGTATTCAAGTAATTCTGAACTATTTCCTCTGTAATACTATTCTCCTCCTCAAGACCAATAAATTGGTAGAAATTTTTCTCTGATCTTAGAATAATCTTCTTCAAATTATTAAACTCACTTGATATGTCAAATGAAAGTGGATTGGCCTTTATTTTGTCATATATATGTTAAACATGCCCCGACATCAACATGAGGAAGGGATTGACATTGGGCAAGGAAGTGAAACTCAGGTTTGAATATGTTGGGATCCGAAACAGGTGAGAGAGAAATTTGTGATCCAAAATTTACATACTTGTAGGTGTTTCGTTTGAATTTCTTAGTATTATGGAGATCATAAAGATCTCACAAAGAATTGCAGTAAGAACTACCAATATCCCAACAATCCAGTAAGCAGATAAAACTGGATAAGATTCATCTCCTCTAGCTGTAAGATAAAAACTAGCATAATATAAAATCGACAAAATAAATGTATACGCATAATAAAGCGAAGAAAAACTAAGAATCTTATTACTAATTCTATTATCCTTCTTTAAAACCATTCTGTGAACATACAAGAGGATAAGAAAAACAAAACAAATTTGTGCATAAAAAGAAAAGGATTTTTTTGAAGAAAGCATGAAAATTAACAAAAATAAGACGACTAATGCTTCTGGGTCCAGTTTTGGAATTTTTTCAAATAAAAGAACGATTTTACCTTTTAGAAGATTTAGAATACGATAGTTAGAACGATGATAACTTATGAAGAACAAACAGAATATTGTTCCTAAAACTACTAAGGAAATTAGATTTTCAATACCTAAAAACCTTATTCCAATTGCTTCTAAAATTACCCATGGATTTGCTCCGACAGCGTTATAACCCACCTGAGTAGTGATTGGTAGTAAAATATTCGCACCCATTAAAATAAATGGAATGTAACCGATTATTATTACCACTGTAGTCACAATCAATGCTCGAATCGGTCTGGAAAATATTAGAAACAATGGTAAGAAAAATATTACAATTAGAAATTTAGTTACCAAAAATCCGATACCTAAAAGTAGTGAGGCTTCAATTTCTTTCTGATTTCTAATCAGAAAAAACGCTAGAATCAAGAATGCAGCTAAAACAATTTCATCTTGATTCCAAAAGGTCAAAAATAACCAACTTAGAGGATTAAATATATATTGCCAGATGAATATTCTGACATATTCTTTTTCAAAAAAGCTCTCTACGTACCGCATTCCCACAAATAGTACGATTAAATCAAATCCAAGAAACAGAAATACTATAGAAATTGGTTTATCTATAATAAGTAAGGGTAAGCTAAGTAAAAATGGGAAGAATGGAGAATAACTGCTTTCAAAATCAATATAGATCGTATTCCCCTTTAATACCTCTTGTGCTTGTGGATAGAACACTTTTGTTAAATCCCATTTCCCTCCCCAGTCCAAGATAACAAACAAAACAAATATTGATAGGAATCGTGTAATAACATATCCAACGACCATCAGGATAGTGAAATGCGAATTTTTCAAATCCTTTATTTTCAAGACTTTTCCTCCAAGTACTAGGACTAACATTGTTGGTAATATTACACCTAGATACCAAAGGGGAATGCCTCCTATCATTAGTTCATCAATCATAAGAATTCCTTTTGTATTAAATGCATGAAATCAATTTTTAAGACTTTATTTATATCCTAAGTTGTGCTTATTTTATGGTTAAGAAAGAGGAGGAATGGATGAGCGATCTTTGATTTTCTTAATGGGAGATCTGCTAGAATATACGGATTTAGTTTATTCGTCAATATATTCTTTCAAATCGACTTCAGGAAACTCTGCTCTTGCAAAACTCTTACCTTTTGTTTGAAGAGGAGCAGTTAAATCAAATCCAATTTTATTAGTAATTTTTGTCCCGGGTTCTGCACTCGGATCTAAACTTGATCCTGGTTCTTTACCTATATCCACCAAGTCTCTTTCAGCTTGAAAACGAGTCGCCATTGACCATTCTACATCGAGAGGGTCATAAATATTGATATCTTTATCTACAACAAATACATGTTTACAACTACGATGTCCTTGGAATGCTGCATGAATAGCCTTTTTTCCGTCTTCCTCTTCCTTTTTATCTATTTTCACAATTGCGTGCAACCACGATGAGCCGCCTGGATTAACATTTACATCAATACACGTAACTCCTGCTTCATTAACTGTCTTAAAGATGGTTGGTTCCCTTGGCATTCCCATCAAAACTTTATGCTCTAAAGCTCCTGGTATTAATGCTTGCCAAATAGGATTCTTACGATGGGTGATTTTTCCCACCTCAAATACTGGTTCATCACGAATAATATCGTATGTCTCAGTCAAATCGATGAAAGGACCTTCTTCTGCTCTGTTTTTCATAAAAACCCTTCCTTCCAGAACCACTTCACATCCAGCTGGAATTAGAACATCTTTCGTTTTTGCTTTTGTTACTTGAGTAGGAGCAAGAGCATTTGCAATCTCCAATTCATTAATACCTGTTTTTACTGAAGTAGCAGCTGCAACTAGTATGTTTGGAGTATTACCTACACAATAAACCGCGTCTACTTCCCCTGTTCTTTCCAAGAATTTGTAGAAGTCACGTCCCTTTATGATTCGTGTACTCATCCGATTTTTTGTGTATTGCATCGCACGATGAAAGTCTAAATTCTGCCCATATTCTGGGTCTTTTGTTACAACAACTGCTGAAGAAATATAACGTCCTCCGTCTCTCTCATTATGTTTGAGAATTGGTAATTCATCTAAATCTACCTTATCCATAATTATTTCTTGACAAGGAGCATTATCTATTACTTCAGGTAGGCTTCTTTTATCAATAGCCTCTGTTAATCTTGGGATTAACTGATCTGTAGTTATTCCAAAATAATCGGCAATACTAGTTTTGGTACTAAAAATATTTCCCGCAACACGGTAGTTTGGATACCCTTTTACATTTTCAAATAGTAAAGGGGTGGGTTCAGCCGTTTTCAACACAGCAGCGGTTTCTATATCTATACTTACTTCTTTTTCAATCTTAGTTATAGCGCCTTTTTTTTCTAATTGATTCATATATTCACGAAAATCCATTTTCTAGTTACCACCTTTTTCATCTTATACTCCAATCTTAGTTTTCCAAGCTGCATATCCTGCATCTGTTAATGCTTTGTAAACCTTTTCTTGTAGCTCAATTTCAGGTGTTAAAGCATTAATGTTCCCTCCACGACCAGTACCAGTGACTTTTGATCCCAGTGCGCCTGCATCCCTTGCAATTTCAACCATTTTATCTAACACATCATTTGAAACAGTTATTTCTTTAAGCAATTGATGATTCTTACTCATAAGCCTCCCTACTTCCTCGAGTTCACGAAGTTCAAGGGCCTTACGTCCATCCTTTATCAGTGCTTTATATTCTGTTACTATTCCATTAAACCATTTAGGATTATCTTCTTTCTTTTCACGAACATCAGCAACGACTACACTAGTATTAGCTGTCATGCCTGAGCTAGCAATTACCATCTCAATTGGTTTATTTATTTTTATGGTTTCCATTGTGTTTGGACCTCCATGAAGATTTTTAACGAAGTATACCATACCTCCAAATGTGGAAGCTGTATTATCGATTCCACTTGGTGTTCCATGATATCCTTTTTCTCCTTCATAAGCTGCTTCATTTATACGGGTATCATCCCATCCCATATCAAATTCATCGTTAATAGCTCGAGCTAATGCAACACAACTTGCTGCAGATGCACCTACACCACTTGCACATGTTAAATTTCCAGCAAGCGTGATCTTAAGGGCTTGTTTCTCAACATCAATTCCCATAAAATTTAACACATTTTGAATGGATATTTTTTGTTCATCAAACTTCTTTTCTTTATATCCAGGAACTTCTGGTCTATTATCAACCAGTTCATACCCTTTACCTTCCTTAACTTCTACAAATGCTTCTGTATAGTCACCAATTGCTGATGCTAAAGCAGGTAATCCGTAAACAACAAAATGTTCGCCAAACAAAATTGTTTTTCCAAATCCAGATCCTTTACCCATTTTCATTTGCCACCTGAGAGTTAATTTCTTCCATCTTAAAATTTATAAGATTCTTTAACTATCTTTTTTTAATTCTTTCAGACGAAAACTTCTCATTGTATACCTTTTTTTACATATCCAACGTAGAAAAATTGAAAAATTCATGATACATCCCCGATAATTATGAGAACTGTACTTGATATCCCCGTTTCAGACAAAGTATGCCTTACTCGAGTGGATTTTAATTGTCCACTTAATGAATCTAAGGAGATAATGGATTATACTAGGATTAAAGCTCACGCAGAAACAATAAAATTCCTTGCAGACAACGATGCAAAAGTTGTGGTTATTGCCCATCAAGGAAGACCTGGTAGCTCTGATTTCAGTAGTTTAGCCGAGCATGCGGAGAAATTACAAACCATTCTTTCTCTTGATTATAAAATTAATTTTTTACCCATCACACATGGAATAAAAGCAGAGCAAAGAATAGGTGAACTGAAAAAAGGAGAAATTCTTGTTCTTGAAAATGTTCGCGAATTAGAAGAGGAAATTCAAAACAAATCTCCTCAGGAACATGCGAAAAGTGACTATATTAAGAGCTTATCAAAAGTAAGTGATATTTTCATTAACGATGCTTTTTCAGCTGCACACCGATCGCACATGAGCCTAGTTGGTTTTACTTGGGTCATTCCTTCAGCTGCAGGGTTGATAATGAATAGAGAAATCACAAATCTTCAACGCGTTGTTGATAATCCTAAAAAACCATGTACATTTATACTAGGGGGAATTAAACCTGAAGATTCATTTAAAGTAGCAGATTATGTATTAAGTAACAATATTGCTGACATTGTATTAACAGGAGGAGTTATATCAGAAGTTTTGCTGTTAGCTCTTGGATACAAACTAGGTAATCCTACAATGAAATTTCTTGAAAACAAAAATCTATTAAAATTCGTTGATCCAGCAAAAAAACTTATTCAGAATTTTAAGGAGCGTATCAAGGCTCAAATCGATTTTGCTGTTAATGAAAACGGGCGTACAAATTATAAAATTGAGGATCTTCCTCTTTCATATGCAATTTTAGATATTGGGGATGAGACGATAAAAGAATACACTAGGTTAATTGAAAACTCTTCGACTTGTGTGTTTAATGGTCCAATGGGTAAATTTGAGGAACCAGAGTTTAAAAAAGGAACCGTGGAAATCTTTGAATCAATGGCAAGTTCAACAGGTTTCTCTTTAGCAGGTGGTGGACATAGTATCGCGATCTTGGAAAGAGAGAATATTGAGTTGTCTTATGTCAGCACTGCTGGAGGAGCTATGATTGAATTTTTGATGGGTAAAACTCTTCCTGCTATTGAAGCCCTAGAAATAAATGCAAATAATTTTAAATTGAAAAATTAGGCTATTTTTCTTGTAAAAACTATTGAAATTTCAATTCAAGAAAAATTTTTTGATTAATTGAACATAGTATACGCAACTTTGAACATAAGATTCACTAACACTTTGGTTTTTGATTTTCATCACATAAATGGTGTATTCTCCTAATATCGGAAGAAATAAAAACGTAAAAAATCTACTGAGACATAAATTACGCATAATGAGGATTTATCAATGGTTGATGCTGAAGAAGTGGAGCTTATCAAAACAGATCTTGAACTTGTAACTAAAACAGCTAAAGTACTAGCTATCAAGTTAGAAAAAATATCACAAAGGGTAGAGACAATGTTGTCCTCTTTAGATCTTGTACCAGGACAATCAAAAACAACCACTAGTAAGGCTACTCCACAACCAACCTTGGCGCCACAAGCACCTATAAAAACTGTTGAATCACCAAAATCTACTCCAGAACGGGAGAGTAAAACTGTTGCTTTTGATGGAACAAATACTAAAGTTGCTCGTTTTTTGGAATCTTTTTTAAGTCAAATACAAAGTCTTAATTCGGGAAAAGATATTGCTGAAGCTCTTTCAAACCTCAGAGATCAGGTAATGCAGAGTGCAGAAGTGGGTTTCCATCCAGCTTTCCATGAAATGGGAAAATACGCAAACCGTTTAAAGAATCTTAAAAGAGTAGAAGATGAAGAAAGAGAGGCGTTAATTGAGAAGTTAATGGATTGGAAAGCTCGATTATCATGAGTAAAACGCTTATCTTCATTCATTTGTATTTATGAATTCTTCTATCTAACCCGATCGAGCATGTTTTCCACATTTATTGCAAAAGAAAGCATTTACTGGAAGAGTTGAACCGCAAGAAGAGCATTTACGTTTATTATCCATATAAGAACCGCTAGAAGAAAAATCAGTTTCTTTTTCTTTCTCATTCTCTGATTGGAATGGATTTGTGCTGAAAGGAGAAAAAGCTGACTCTGGTGGATCATTATTTCGCATGTTAAAAATTGAATCATCATTCCTAGGTGGATTAGGTACGCGATCAACCAAATTAATTTGATTAGAAAGGCTATTAAGTTTTTCTGTTATTTGAGACATGATAGGAATGAATGGACAGCCTTCATATCCTGGTAAGCTCATTGATGGATCCGAAGAATGTGATTTTGGGCTTATTAATTTGAATCCAATCCGTAAACCTTCAGGTTTTTCATTTATCGTAATACCTTGCTCTAATAAGCCTCGAATAACTTCCTTCGCAGAATAAGCTCGTCCACGAATGAGAAGGTTACCTGAAACTTGATCGAGAGGTTGATTCATACGATGGAGTCCTCATTATACAAATGATAGCAAGATGATAATAAGAAAAAATAATATCCACGTATTATAGAACCATTCTAAATCACCTCAAAATTGGAGAACAAGGCATAACTTATCAATGAACTAACACTGAATCTTGATGAATTCATAAATGGTCTTCTTGATTATAAGAATATATTAAATTACGCAAATAGTTACAAAATTAGTGTAAAAATAACTTTTCATGATTTCTTGATTAGATATGGATAACAGGAAGTAATGCAAGATTTTTTACTATTTTTTTTCCTTAACTATGTTTTATTTTCCCTCCATAATTGAAGATAAACACTTTTCATAATGAATAATTTATTAAAGGAATAATCGAAAACAACTAGTAGTAACGAAAAAGATACTTCTTTTGAAGTTGAGGTGTAAATATGCCCGCTGCGTTTGTATTAGTTAATGCTGAAATTGGTTCAGAAGATGAAGTTTTAGAAGAATTAAAAGGCACCAAAGGTGTAATAGGTGCTTGGATTGTTTACGGTGTTTATGACATCGTTGCGAAAATTGAAGCAGATACTATGGATAAACTCAAGGAAATTATCACAACCAACATTCGGGGCCTTGAGAATGTTCGTTCTACCTTGACAATGATTGTTGTTGAGGCACCTAATCAATAATTGAAGGAATTTAATTTTTAGACTGAACACTTCTTATTTATTTTTAAGCTTGAGTTCAGTCCTTCATTCCTATTCCTTTTTCATTGTTAAATAGCTTTAGTAAGAGAGATGATTAACTGATTTATAGAAACCTGAGATTTTCTATAGAAGTAAGAAATTAGGTGAAAAAATGAAAGAAGTCATTCCAGGTATAACCTGGCTTCTAGGGCAAGGTTACGATTCAAATGTCTACATAGTTGAATCGGATCAGGATAAATTAATGATTGACTCTGGTGCTGGGAAATTGATTAATCAGCGATTTCAACCAAGTTCACAAAGTGTGGAACAACTACAGAAAGTAATAGAAAAGAAGGGTATTGCGAAATTTTGCCTTACACATGGTCATATTGATCATATTGGAGGTCTTCTCAGTCTCCAACTTGAGAGTAATTGGGAAATTTCTGCTTCGGTATTTGAAGCTGAACAATTGACATCTGGAAATAGCGCTTACCTCGATCCAATTTTAAACTCGGTCTGTTCACCTTTAGAGGTAAAATCATTGCTCAACGAAGGAGATAAGATAAGGGTTGGTAAATTTTCATTTGAAGTTATGATAACTCCTGGTCACACCAGAGGGTCTATCATTCTATATGAAAAGAAAAAAAAGATTCTAATTAGCGGAGATACACTGTTTCCTCAGGGTTCATTTGGGAGAACTGATCTACCTACTGGATCATCAAAAGAAATGTTAAATTCCTTGAATCGAATAACCGATCTTGAAATACGTGTTCTTCTGCCTGGCCATATGCCTCCAGTGATTTCTGCAACACCAATTAATTCAGCTATGAGTTCTTTCCGTAATGCCCAAGCCATGTTGTTCAATTATTGAGAGAATTTCATCGCAGGTTTCTTTTACAGTTCGATCATCATTCATTACTTCGTGAATAACATCTGATGAATTTAATTCCAATAGTTCATAATAAAGGACATTCATAATTTCTGCTTCAAGATTTGAATCAATTTTATCTTCATGATAATTTCGTGCTTGAAGTCTCTTTTTCAAAGTTGGAATAGATGAATGTACTACGATTATTAGATCAAATAATACATCTTCAAAAATTATCCCACCAGTGATACATATTCTGTCGTTCAAATTTATCTCTTGTTTTACTCTCTTAATTAATAGTTCATCATCAACTATTAAAGTATCCCGATTGATATCGTATCCAAAATATAGATCGTGTTGCATTACTAAATCGTTAACTTCTAGATATTTCAAATTCAGTTCCTGTGACAAATGTTTTGCAATTGAGGTTTTTCCTGTTCCTGGTACACCTGTGATATAAACAGTTAGCGGGTTCTTTTCACTCATAGCCCTGTAACACCAAGTATTTCTTCTTTCTTTATGTTTAAATTGATAACTTAATAATGTAGTTTTAGAGAAGAGAGGAAATATCGCACACGAAAGGGATTCTAAATTGGGCTCAACGATATCAATAGTTGCAGAAAAACCATCAATTGCTAGAGCATTGGTTAGAGCTTTTTCTATTGTGTACAAAACCAAATTTAAAGGGAGAAAAGGAAAAACTCGCTATAATTACATCTTTGAATCCACAATTGAAGAAGAAAAAATTGTTTTCAAGCTTGAAACAACTGAATTTAGGCTAAAAAGAGGGGATACCTTTCTGATTACTAGTGTCACGGGACATATTTTAAATTTTGATTATCCTCCTCCCTATGATAAAGAAACAAATTGGCATAATTCTGATCCTATCGAAATTGTTGATATCGAACCCATTGAAAAGCCGATAAATCAGAACATGGTAGATCATATTTCGGAAGTAGGAAAAATTACTGATGTGCTAATTATTGCTACTGATTGGGATGGTCATGGTGAAGCAATTGGAAGGGAAATTTTGGATGTTGCCAGTAAACAAAATAAGAAAATTCGACATGGCCGTATGCGTTTCACAAGTACCAATCCTCATTCTCTACAGAGAGCCTTTGAATCTCAAACAGGATTAGATTTCGATTGGATTCGTCAGGTTGACTCCTTAAGAAAGCAGGATCTTCGAATGGGATCATCAATTACTCGATTTCTAACTATAGGAGTTCAGGATAAAGGGATTCATAATCAAGTCATATCTTATGGCCCATGTCAGACAAGTGTTTTATATCTTATTACTAATCGATATTTAGAGAATAAAGCATTTGTTCCTGAAAAGTTCTGGAAGATTTCATTGAAAATTATGGTAAATGATGAACCACTATTTCTGAATTGGCAAGGAAATCCCTCCTTGGATGAAACATACGTAGATACAGTGATAGCAACCATTAGCAAGGAAAAAAACGCAATAATCAGTGATTACAATGAAGAGATATCAGCTCTAAGGCGTCCTTTACCGCTTGATACAGATACGCTTGAAGCAGAGTGCTCTAATTTCTTGAAAGTGAGTCCAAAAACAGTTTCTGATATCGCAGAACGGTTATATAATAATGGATTTATCACATATCCTCGTACAGAAAGTTCGTATTACCATGAAAAGGATTTAACAAAACTAACAGAAAAATTTACATCACATCCTGAATTTGGAGAAATAGCACAAGAATGTATTGATCTTGAAGGTGTCACGAATCCTTCCAAAGGTCGATTTACAAAGGATCATGAACCAATAAAACCTGTAAAAGCAATTGAAAAGAAAGAGATAGAGAAAATATTCGCTAAAACGCCATCAATAATAAATCTAGCTTGGATTATTTATTCATATGTTGTGTGGAGATTTTTAGCTACAATACATGTGGATGCAAAGGTTATTAATCAATATATCATTCTAACAGCTGGTGAAGAAAAATTTACTGGCGAAGGAAGAGTTATTACTGATTTAGGCTTTTTAAAATTCTATCAATATCGACATATTGCTTCTTCTGAGCTTCCTACGATGAAATCAAATGAAGAATACCCATTTGAAGCAATAAAACACATAGGTTTCACAACTCCGCCTCCTTTGTGGAGTGAATCTCAACTAATACGTAAAATGGCAGAATTAAATCTTGGTACTGATGCAACACGATCGAGTCATATTGATACGGTACAAAAACGTCGGTATACAATACCTACTGGAGCTCATCGAATTTTAATACCTACAGCTCTTGGTAGCGCGATCTATGAAATTTTTACATCAAATGCTCAAGATTTAATCCTCCCAGAAATACGGGGTAAGATTGAAACTTGGACCCAGCAAATAAGGGATCAAGAAAAAACTTCTGAGGAAGTGGACAAGTTAGTTATTGATCTGACTACTCAAGGTTTAATGAAGATGAAAACAAATCATGAGGAAATATTCTCAACTCTTGCAACCAGTATAAAAGAAATGACAGGTGTAGGAGATATTTTAGGTACTTGTCCAGATTGTAAAGGCGATCTTATTCTTTTCCAAGGAAAAATCGATGCCCGATTTCTGAAATGTTCAAATCCTTTGTGTGAATCAAGTTTTCCTTTGCCAAAAAAAGGATCATTAACAAAAATTGAGAATGAACACTGTAGAATCTGTAATTCCGTTCCTTTGATTATCTCAACCAAATATCATAGTTGGAATATGTGTCCAGTGTGCTGGACACGTGAGGCCAGTAAAAAGCGCCCTTGGTTCTGTAGTGAATGTAATCGGGAGGATTGTCCACTTTCTGGCTCATGGAAAGCTGTTTCAAGTGATGAACCAATGGGGCCCTGCCCCGAATGTGAAGGAAACGTTTTTCTTTCAATCACAGACAATAAGCCCAAAATCATTTGTGATTCTTGTGAAAATACTTGGAAAACCCCTAAACTACGCCAAAAAATGTCAATTACCCTCGGAAAAGAGTGTAGTACTTGTTCAAGAAAAACTCTTTCCGTAATTAAACCAGGAAAAAAGCCTTATCGACTTTGTGTATTTTGTTCACTATTTTACTTCGATTATCAAGATAATTGAAATTTATGAACTCATGGAACCTAATAATTATAAAAAAGCCAGGGAGCCCTAAACTCGATGCTGGGGAGGTATTTGAGGAGATTGTTTCACTCTTGCATTGTTATTCAATGAAACTATATAGTAAAAGGCGCAAAAGGAACCTTAGAAATTAAACTCACCCCAGATTCTAGTTGATAGAACAAAAACAGAATTGTCAATGTTGTGAATCAGATTGAAAAAATCCTTGAAATCAACAACAGCATCAAAGGGGTACAATCTAGCTTGATTGATTCAAAATATTTTTCTTAGGTGGTTATAAGGGAAAAAATGATTCTTTTCATGTCTACTTCCTGAATTTCTAAGACAAATCTCATAGAGACCCTCTTGAATAGAAGCTGGTTCAAACCTTATTTCATATCACTCATATCTAAAGTGATGGCACTTGAATAACCTGAAGAGAGTATTCAGAACAGAGCGGATTTGGTTAAAACCAACAAAGCCACTCCGACAGCTATGTCATCTATCAAAGAACCTCTACAATGAGAGTAATTATCAAATCCGTCAGGAGTTCTTTAAAACTAGTAAAAGAATCCGTTATAATGCTCTTTATCATTCATTAAAAACCTCAAAGAATTATCAAGAACTACCAGCCCAAACAGCCCAACAGATATTGAAAATCCTTGATAGAAATTGGACTAGTTATTTTAATGCTTTCAAAGAGTGGGAAAAGGATGAATCAAAATTCAAGGCTGTACCAAGAATACCTAAATACAAACCAAAGAATGGAGAGACCTTACTGGTTTTTACCAACCAACAGGTGAAATTAGTAAATAATAACGTATTTTTTCCTTAAAAAGTAGGTTTGAAATTAAGAACAAGATTACCTGACATAACAGACATAAGAGAAGTGCGAATAATTCCTAAAGGGGCAGGTTATGTGGTAGAAATTGTCTTCCAGAAAATTGTTAGTCCTAATTCTTTGAATAAAGATAATATCATTGCCATTGATTTAGGGGTACGTAACCTCATAACTACTGTTAATAATAATGGTTTAAAACCGTTTGTTATTAAAGGTGGGATTGTTAAATCCATTAATCAATATTATAACAAAGAGAAAGCTAGAATTCAATCGATTTATGACCGTCAAGGGATAAAAGCAGGTAAAAACATGCACAGATTAACCAATAAGCGCAATAAGAAAATTAATGACTTTTTTCATAAAAACAGTCGAAAAATTATTGATTATTGTGTATTAAATGACATTGGAACAATTGTTATTGGTTATAACCCGGATTGGAAACAAAGCTGTCACCTTGGGAAAAGGAATAACCAGAATTTTATCACCATTCCTTTTTACAGGTTAATTCAACAATTAGACTATAAAGCTGAAGCACAGGGAATAACGATCATTAAACAAGAAGAAAGCCATTCTAGCAAGTGTTCTTTCTTGGATAATGAACCCATAAGACACCATAGCAAATATCAAGGAAAAAGGATTAGTAGAGGACTATTTAAATCTAAAAAAGGCGTTATTATTAATGCTGATGTTAATGGTGGCTATAATATCCTTAAAAAAGCATTCCTGAACGCCATTACCGCTGACAGGATAGAGGATGTAGGGTTACATCCGACACGATGGAGACTAGGTTCGGCAACGAGCTAGTTTATGACCTCTTGTGAATAAAATTGACTATATTTTCAGCAATTTTAAAAACCTAAAATACTGCATGTTATTTATAACATTCAGCTATATTTGAATAAGTAGCTATGATTTCATGTTACTTTCTCGGTGCAATAAATGAGTTCTAGTAAATCCTTTGGTAAAGATCCCGCCCCATCAGCAATCCGATATTTATTACTCCTTAGTGCCTTAACATCAGGATTAATCGCCCTATCGTTTCTTCCAAAAGTGGCTGGCGCAAGTACATCAGAATTAGGATTTTATCAAACCGCTGTTCCAATATTTGGTTTTTTTAGTTTACTTTCAGTAGTAGAATGGTTTCTTCTAGGACGTTCTCGAAAACTGAAAGGGCCTTATGGGTTTGCATTAGTTTCAGAGGTATTTAAAACATTTGCTCTTTATATTGGTACTCAGGTATATGTACGTAGTGTTGATGGAGCATCCTCTGGAGATTTCTCACTTCTCTTGTATGCCAACATTGGGATTATCGTTATGCTTGGATTGACTAAATTTCTTCGTTCAAGAATTGAGGAATATGCTAAAAAAGATATCAGCCGCCACGCACTTAATCTGTTACCAACTATTTTGGTATTACTCCTATTCTTAGGGACATATATTACAGAAATTGCTGGGTTAGGAACTCCTAGGCAACGCCAGAATTTTGATCCTTATACCGATAAAGATATAGATTGGTCGATGTTCAATTCACCAACCTGGGATGCAACTTACCTCTTAGAAAATTTACTTGATCAATTCACTGCTGGATTAAGTGCACCTGACACACCACTTTTCAATGTAACTAATACTCACCCAGAGGCAACAGATGGTCAAGATCCGCCTACATACTGGCGTTTATCCAATCTTGCGACTTATGAATATACGAATAAACCCCCTTATTCAACTGATTGGAATCCAAGTGATCAATCGAAAATTATACTATCAGCAGTACCTTCAACACCTAATAGCACATATTCCCATATAATTCCCAGTAGTGAACAAACAGCCAGCTATACTGTTGAAATGCCTTTAAATTATAATAGTACTACTTCTGATGTAAGTGTTCATCCTAATTTTATTAATATGTTACCTACCACTTGGAATGGTAGGGATGGTTCATATATCAGCTCCAACTCGTTTAATTTATATTCTAGTGGGAAAGAATTTCCGTTAATCCCTGTAACAACTCAAGCAAAGGAAGTTTTTCCAACTACTATTGGAACTATCGGTCTTAATGGAATTTATGCTGATATCCAAACAGCTGAAACATCAACAGAAGCAGGGGTTTTTGAATACAAGATGGATTACAAAGCTCCTGATATTCAAACAGCTGCTGCTTTCTCATTAACAAGAGATGATAGTGTATATGAAGGAATTCTCTCTGCCAATACATGGTCAGATTTGAAAACATTATATTTGCAAATACCCACGGTGGTTCCTGATCCATATACGGATTACGAAAATTGGGCACCTAATGTTGCTGGTAATGCAACTCTCTGGAACGATTCTTTTCAAACAGTATTTGGTCAAGCATATGCCAATATGCTAAAGTTTGAGAATTTTACTTTTGATAATGAAATGTGGATTAGTAATCAACTTGCACCAGGAGTGGAGATGGAACGTCCAGCCGAAAATGAAGATTATAATGAATGGTTTATGACAAGAGGAAAAGGAGTTTCATTACACTTTGCTTCAACATATGCATTAATAAATCGCCTTCAAAAGATACCTACTAGAGTTGTTATCGGTTATATTGCTGGTAATGATTCGATTGAATTTGCACCAAAACGAATGATTTCTTCACGATTTTTACACGCTTGGGCTGAAGTTCTTGTCCCGATTGATCCGAACCCAATACTTCCTGGGGATGAGTACGTTGAATGGATGAGTTTTGATCCCCTTTTAAGCTACTTAGCTGATCAATATGGTTTTGAATTGCCTTCAGATATCATTCCATCTTCTAGTGCTCAACAAACGAGTTTTATTCGTCCTGATTATGATTTAGAAGGAAAAGGTTTGGCTCTAGCATACATCGAACATGCTCTTCAGCCAAGCGATTGGATTTTTGAACGTGCTACAATCAACTACAGTGGATTAACCCCTTCTCCCTATACTTTACATCATGGAAATCATGTGAACCTCTCGACACGATTAATTGCAATACCTTCAGCAGCTACTTGGTTGCCTTATCAAGATACTAATATAAGCTTCTATGTTGGAACTTTGGATGAAAATACAACATTGGGGTATATTGAACAGAACGGGACTTATATCGATTCTACTATGACAAATTCTAGAGGAGTAGCAACAATATCCTTTGATATTGATATTGCATACTTTGGTATCCGAACAGTAAATTTTTATGCCGTTGTACGGCTTGGAACATCAGGAGAAATAAGAAGAGCATCAATATCGCTCACTTATATCATAACTTTCTGATTATTCCATATTTACTTGTTAAGATTAGGATTAATTTTTGCTAATGATGTGTTGAACACAGACGAAGTTACCTATCAGAACATCAATACATATAAATATAAGGCAATTTTAACTTGTTTTATAGATATTGTCCCATTTCTTTACATAAAATAATAATACATGGAATTATCTAGGAACATTAATCGAGTATGAATAATCATGGCTAAAGACAAATTATATGGATACGGAATTTTTTTCATTACTATAATATTACTAATTTTCTACACTCTATCTTTGCCCGTACAGCATTTCTTCCCTGAAATAGTCGCGGGTTTTACTAACCTTCTTATGACACCCTTTGACGCTATTTTATGGCCTGTTTACTTGGCTACCTTGATGATCGGATTTATTATCGCGTGGATTGGTATTACTATGGCTACTACTCCTCCCCCAGAACCTATCGACTTAGATGATCTTAATCTTGATGATGAAGATCTTGATGATGATAAAGACGATTGATTACTCTCTATAATGAGATTATTTTCACCCATTTTTCTTTTATACACTAACTTTATCCTTAAAATTCCCATTACCTTGAAATATTCATTTCTACAAACAGTTTTACCAATGTACTTGGGTGGGATCAGGAATACCGATAAAATTATCAAGTAAATTTGGGAAATAAATTGCTATAAAAAATAAGAAAACAATCAAGGCACCTGCTATTAAGATTTGTTTATCAAAAAAAAGTTTTTCTGCTTTTCTACCTTCTATACTATTCATAGATACTAAATAAAGAAATCTAAAAACACTGAACGTAATAACAGGAAGCGCAACTACAATAAACACTGTTTCTTTTGGGTGTTTCTCAATTAGATAAATAAAAATAGCGAGGATTTCAATGGCTGTAATCGTGGCAAGGCTTTGATCCAGAAGTTCAATCGTATAAGACTCGAATACTTTTTTGTGTTTTGCTGCATCTGTTCCTAATATGGACAAATCTCCCTTTCTTTTTGCAAGTGATAGCATCATTGCGGTAACAAAACACAATATTATCAACCAAGGAGAAACTGATACGGATATAAGAACAGCTCCTGCAATTGCTCTCCAAACATAGTTAACCGAGATAGTAACAATGTCTGCAAACACTATTTGTTTTACTAATAAAGAGTAAAGCTGACTGGTTACAAATAGACCAATTAACACTAAGATAAAAGCGGTTTTGGAGGGAATTGTTACAATTGCTTCTTGTGGATCCATCCCTTCAGATGAAGTAGGAATGATAATTATAATGAACACTACAACCATAATTAGAACCAGCATGAGTACAGCTGCGAATGATGTAGATATCTTACCAGATGGAAAAGGCCTGTGAGATTTTTCTGGATGAAATTTGTCCTTCTCCCGATCACGAAAATCATTGAGAATGTAATTTAGAGAAGAAACTAAGCAAAGGGAAACAAATGCAAGAATAATGGGGATCCATAGATCCAATCGAAATAAATTTTGAGAAAAGAATAGCCCAAAAAAAACTAAAAGATTTTTGTAGTATTGATGAGGACGAAACAGTACAAGTATTGTGTGAAATCGATCCATGATCATTTTTGTCCAACAAAGGGTCTTATCTCGTATTCACCGACCTCTCTCTGTTATAACCTTAAATAGTCTCCCTTGCTATTCATCTCAAAGCAAGGTGATGAGAAAAATATTTCCACATTGCATGGGTCTGATTCACTTGTAACTACGTTAGACGAGTTACCCGTCAAAAGCAAGAGAAAAAAGACCCCTAAGAAGTGAGAGGTATTGGTATTGGCGATATCAGGTGAAAAACTGTTTCAAGTAGTTCTAAAGGTCGGTTCAGTTTTACTTGTTCTGTCCTGCTGGATAGGGGATGCGTGACTCATCCCGTCGTGACTCTAAAAAGCAATTTTTTTTGTCCGACAAATTTAGTCATGATGGTAGAGTCTTAATACGGTTGGGAGGAGGATTTTTCCATGAAAATTCACTTAGATTTGTTTTTTTGTATACGATCTTATATTACTCGGTTAATTATCTTTGATACTGGAGTAGTTCAAAAAGTACCATACCAGGATCTAAGTCGTCTCCTATTGCAGCTAAAGTATCATTAGTATCTAATCGAAGAACGACTAAATATCGATTAGCTCTTCCTTCTTTTGCAACTATTCCTCTGTTGTTCTTCAGTACCATTTCATAAATTTCATCATTAGATAGTCTAATTGGCATTGCTATATCTGATTCCAGAACTACTAGTGCATTAGACTCTAAAAGAGCTTTTATGAAATTTTCATCTCCAATATGGTTAATAGCTACCTTATTTTCACTGAAATGTATCAAAGCTTTTAATTGGAGCTCTTCTTGAATGGAAGCAATCGAAAATGACGACTTATTTGACATCACTAATCCATAAATGTATTTTTATTTGAAGATAATAAATATTGTATTCATAAGAAATTTGAATTAATGAAAATTATGAGAAAATGAGTTTGTGGATGGTACTTTATTGACTTATGTCACTACTTTTCAAAAAATAGAACTAATTTTAATCCCTTCAATCTTTATCTTCAGTCAGGTCTTAATCTTATTATTTGGTTTATCTATCTTAGGTAAAGATATGTGGATTATAATGGGAACACCCATGCTTTTAGGGGCTATTTTGTCAGTAATTTCTTCAATATTAATCCAGTATAATTTTAAAATAATAGAATTTCGACAGTTAGAAATAATTTTTCGAATATTGGTTATTCTTGGAGGGATTGCAATTATTTTCGTGATTTTGATTCAGATAGTTCTTACTAACACAGATTATGTTATATTTTCATTACAAACACTGATTATATCAGTTATCGGTGATATAATGACGATTTTATGTATAATATTCTTGATGAAGACTTTTCCTACTCAGGAGCTTTCAGAATAATACGAGCGTCGACGACAGATATACCTTTATCAGTAGCAAATATTGGATTAAGGTCAAGTTCCTCTATCTCGGGATATCTGTTTATAAAATCTGACGTTTTCAACAGTAAATCCACTAAAGATTTTTTATCAACAGGCTGTTGGCCACGAATCCCATCCAATATTTTAGCTGCCTTAATTTCGGATATCATTTCCGTAGCATCTTCATGTTCAATAGGTATCAATCGAAATACCACATCCTTCAATATTTCGACATATATACCCCCTAAACCAAAAGCAAGAATTGGACCGAACATCGGATCGTGTGTTGATCCAATAAGAAGTTCGATTCCAGATTCCATTTTTTCAACAATATAGCCCTCAATTTTCGCATCAGGATATGTGTCTGATATTTTCTTTTTCATGAATTCATATTGTTCTTGGAGATCAATTTTACTACGAATTCCTGTAATTACCCCTCCAACATCAGATTTATGAATAATGTCCTCAGAACTTACCTTTAATACAATTGGAAAACCAATTTTCTCTGCTTCTGATGTAATCTCCTCAAGTGTTTGTCCAAATCCAGTTGGATTTATTGGAAATCCTTCATTTTCCAATATTCCCTTTGCCTCTTGAACAGTAAGCACCTTTCTTTTTTGCTGAATAGCTTTGGTAAGAATTTGTTGAGTATCAGACATACTTGATCCTTCTTTTTGTTGTTTTAATAATTCTCTGTACAATGATTCATTCCTAGGTTTGAATTTTCGAGAGATAATTGGAATCGTAATTAAAAAAGATTGTGAAGAAGGTTACTTTAAACCTTTTGTCAGTAGACCTATTACTCCAGATATTTGATTTTTTTTACTAAACTCACCCTTCAAGATAGTGACAAATTCATTTTCGTTCTTAAGTACTTCTGGACATTCATTAATTATTGAAAAAATTGTAGCTCGTGTACCTAGACTTCCAACACCTGCTAGTACTAATATCCAGGATTTTTGATATCTAGGATTTCTGAAAAGTGCTATTAGTCCATCTTCAGGATCCTTGAAGCTCTTTCCATCTGCTACTATTTTGTTTTCACTAAAAAAAACATTAAATTTTTCTTTTAACTTCTCATTGTATAAGGCTGTTATTTCATTAGTAATATGTCCGCCTATGAGTATCAAATTTTTATTATTAGCAAAATTTTTCTTTAATAATAGATATTCCAAATCTGTCAGCACCAAATTTGAAATATTTCTAGCTGTTCCTGTGAAAGCGTTTGAACCCAGATACCAACATAGCTCTCCTGCTAAATGACCATCACGAGAGGTTGCATCATATTTACCATGTGGTATCGAACTTCCAACAATGATATATGCATTAAAAGCGTTCTGTTTATAGAAATAAGGGGAAATAAACCTTGAAAAAAAAGTTTCTTTCATAGAAAGGGGTTTTTCCAGCAAAGAGAGTATAAATTGTGAAGCAACAGGTTTAAGCAATTTTGCATGACCCTGCTTTATAGAACGAATTCCTTCTAACTCTATTAATCCTGCTTCTCGTAATTGGGTTAAATGATAGTGGATCTTCGATTCTGATAATTTTAGTTCCTCTGCAAGTTGCTTTGCATATATTGGCTGTTTCTTAATTAGCATTTGCATTATTTTCCAGCGTAAATCATGTGCAAGAACCAATGCTTGGGTATTGTCAATAAAATAGAGAGAAGAACGCATATATTCAGCTCCAGAATGGGGATTTGAATCTAATTTTACCACTATTATCAATTCCTATAAAAACTGACTCAGTTCTATCTAGAATAGTTAAATTTTTTTCTTCTTTTATTGCTCGAGGATACCCATAAAAGATGATGAACTTACCTTCAGAAGAACAAGGATTAATTTGCTCATAATGGACTAAACAATTCTATTAAAGACTATGAATGAATAATCTACTTCAAGTAAAGCTTAAGATAATACATTTATATTTTGAAAATATCAGGATTATTACACTGAATTTCTCTTATTCCCTCCAATATCAGTATTTCAGGGTGGAAGTGCAATCTATGTGCGGAATCATTGCTATCACTACACGTAAAAAAATTAATGTCTCGAAAATGATAAGCTCTGGCTTGAAACGATTAGAATATCGAGGTTATGACAGTGTAGGCATTGCTATGATAAATAATGGAGAGATCCAAATACTGAAGGGTAGTGGAACAATTGATAACTTCAAGAAACAAAATTCCATTGAAAATTTAGAGGGACAAACTGGAATTGGGCATACACGATGGGCCACCCACGGACCACCGAGTAATGAGAATGCTCATCCTCATTCAGACTGTACTGGATCTTTAATGGTTGTACACAATGGAATTATTGACAATTATCTTCCGTTGAAATTGGAACTGAAGGAAAAAGGACATATCTTCAAATCAGAAACTGATACTGAAGTGCTTGCTCATCTTATTGAGGAAGAGTTGAAAACGGAAGAAGAGCCAAGAGCGGTGATAAATGCGTTTAAGAACGCCTTGAAGAGAATTGAGGGAACATACGCGATAACTCTTATTCATACTTCAGAACCTGATAAAATATTTCTTACTCGAAAAGACAGTCCATTAGTAATAGGGGTACAGGAAGACACAAAATTTGCCGCTAGTGATATCCCGGCTTTTTTAGAATACACAAAGAAAGCTATTGTATTAAAGGATGGTGAAATTGCTACTTTAACTCCTGAGGCCGTTTACATTGAAAAAAATGGATTTCGAGTTCAACCAAAGCCATTTATTGTTTCTTGGACAACTGAAAGTGCACAAAAGAGTGGATATCCTCATTTTATGCTAAAAGAGATACACGAACAGCCTATCGCACTAAAAAATACTCTCAATATCGATCAAAGATCAATAGAAGAAGCAGCAGCTCAAATTCTTAAGGCAAAAAAAGTACTTTTCCTTGCTTGTGGTACAAGCTATTACGCTGGATTATCAGGCTACTACCAATTTCAACGCTTACTAAAGAATACACAGATATATCCAGTAATCGCCTCAGAATATGATACTTATGGGCATTTAGTCGATGAAGATACAGTTATTCTTGCGATTAGCCAATCAGGGGAGACGCTAGATGTTATGAAGGGAGTAGCAAATGCAAGAAAAGATGGAGGAAAAATAATATCAGTTGCAAACGTGATTGATGCATCCATTCCTAGATTAAGCCAAACTTCATTATACACAAAAGCAGGACCAGAAATTGGTGTGGCTGCAACAAAAACACATACAACTCAGGTCGCCTTATTAGCCCGGTTAACTTTAGAATTGGAATATTCTTTAAATCTTCTGAATAAAACTGAATTTCAGACTAAAGTAACCGATTTAGTCGAAAATATGCCAAATGTAGCAAGAACTGTCATAAATCAAAACGAGTTAAAAGCAAAACAACTAGCAGAGAAAATTGCTAATCGAAATCATGCATATTTCCTCGCAAGAGGATCCAACTTGCCTATTGCCGCAGAAGGAGCTTTAAAACTCAAAGAAATTTCTTATATACATGCAGAAGCTTTTCCAGCAGGTGAAAGTAAGCATGGTCCTATAGCAATAGTTGAATCAAATTTTCCTGTTTTTATAATATCACCAAACGATTATACCGCAAAAAAAATGCTCAATAATACAGAAGAAATGAAAGCTCGGGGAGCCTATATCATTTCACTAACAGAAAAAAATCAAGAGATTGTAGATAGATCTGATTATAATTTCACAATACCTAAAGCTGTTTCACCGTTGATAAATCCTGTTTCATATGTAATTCCGTTACAAATGATCGCATACTACGCCTCAGTTCAACGAGGTTTTAATCCTGATAAACCAAAGAATCTAGCAAAAACTGTTACGGTTGAGTGAGGAACGAAAATATTCACCTATAAATAACTCTTTCAACATTTTCGTTTGGTTTTTCCATTGTTTGATGGTTTGTATTTTCTTCTTGATCAATAGGAATTCTGTAAAATTTATTTTCATTTCCTACTTGTACGCAAATTGCACCTGGAAAATCAGGTTTGGAATCGAGTTTGTTTTTGAATTGATTGAAGAATTTTACAATTTCATCCCTTGTTTCGGATACAGCAATTACTCGGCTTCCATAAATAAGTACCCACTTCCCCTTACAGATGGCTTTTCGTAAAAGGGCTTGCATACTCCAGTAAGAAGCTTCTTCTGCAAGAAAGTGATCAAGCAACGTCAAAGATTATCTTCCTATTTAGTGAAGTGATCTTAGCCATCAAAGAAAATTCAGGTTACTCTGAATTTTTGAGGTTAAAAAGATTTATGGTAAACAAAATCATCGAAAAGAGAAAGTTTGTTATATTAATAATCGAAGCTCTTTCTTTCATTGAACAAAACGATGTGTATTAGAGAATCAAATATTAATCATACAACATGTATGAGAAATACTGTATAGTAAAAACTGAACCTATAATATATTGTTATCTCAAAGAAAACTGATGTTCTTTGATAAAAAACGCACTTATACAGGTTGGAATAGAATCCAAAAATGGACAGCGAGAGCAACGAATATACTCATAACAATGAGTCGGATTGTCGTTCCGATAATCCTCTCTCGAATAGTTCTTTCCTTACTTGTTTCAACAAAGAAAATTAGCCAAATAATGCCTGAAATACCCAGTATCGAAAATAATAATGCTAAAGGATAATACATGTCTTCTCCAATCGCAGGTTTCCATGCAGGGTAGTCGTTTTCCTCAGTTGTAGAGGTGTCTTCTTGTAGAATTCTAAAATCTATATTTTCGAATTGAAAACCGCTTCCTTCCTCGATTGTTTGAGCTGCATCAAGGGGGATTTCTTGCTGACTAACCGATAGTGAGACCGAAATAAAACTGGCGAGTAGAGCTACTGCAAAGAGACATAAAGTGAAATGTCGGATACCCTTAGAGGTCATTGTTTTTCTTTACTCCAAGAATCGGGCTGAAAATCTAGCCCTTTTCGTCGAATCTTGCTTAAAAATTGATGTTTAAAAAAACTTACTTAGGAGAGCATGACTATATATGTTGGATAATGAAAAACGGACTAAGGTTTTTGAGTCACGACGGGATGAGTCACACATCCCCTATCCAGCTGATCAAAGCAAGACAAGCTTGAACTGAGCTTAGAGACTACTTTTTTATCTACAGGTAAACGCTGAAGGATATTGATGGCAGCATTATGATCGGCATTAAGACGAAGACCACAGGAATAACAGAGAGATAAACCGCGAGATCGACGAACCTGTTGAGGGAGATAGCTATCTGAAATCTCTTTCAATGATAGATAAACTGGCTCATGTTTAAGCTTATGATAAAGGGTTGTATATTGTAACTATTTCCCCGTTGCAAAGAATTCTTTTCGTACCTAGTATGTGGTATAATTATACAAATTTTTGGCTCGTGTACACAAATCCACAAAAATCGGTCGTGATTTCATTTGAATTCTTATGGTTAATTGAGGATTTGTTTGTTTTTTCGCTCGCATTCCTACATTATATCTGGTTTTTCAAGTATATAACTTTGTACCAGAGAGAGATCGCCGAAAACGAAAATGAGGTGTCAGTTCACAATCCCACTTTTCATGATCTTCAGAAAAATTTGATCAGGAAAAGAAATTTCCTTATTTTTTTTAAAAAAAGCTAATTCAGCGATTTATTCAATTAAATTAGCATAAGTACATTTTAGCTCCCCTTCATATGATTTGATAGAGTTTCTTTCCCTAGTAGAATCGTACAACATAATTAGACATCTTTGAGAATTGAGGGAAACAATTAAAGAAAAATCTGGAAAGTACCGAACTTGCCATTATAGAGCATTTCTCTATATTTTACTTAACCTAGGCGCTGATAGTCTAGTCTGGTAGGACTCCAGCCTTCCATTCACGATTGAGAGGAGAAAGCTGGCTGCCCGGGTTCAAATCCCGGTCGGCGCATCCTTATTTTGTCTATATCAAGTTAACCTGTATCTTAATATAACGCATATTCCCCCGAAACTCTGTATCTGGCGTCCTTCTTCAGTTTTAGAACTTATTATCTCTACTCGAGTGTTTGACTCTTCAGCGAGGTTTCCGAGGTCTAAAATTAAATCAATGACCTTAATACTCCAATTTGTAGCTTTACATTCTGAACATTGATTTTTTTGGTTATTTGAGGTGAAATCCTCAACCTCATCCTGTTTTACGGTTTTTTCAATAGTATTTCCACAGTTTCCACAACTGAGAATAACTCGTTTCTGTTTTATGTCTTCGGATAATAGTAAAATCTCGACAGCTCCCATCAGAAGATTCTCACGAACCTGTTGCTCTCCATAATTCGCTTTGCCCTCGAGGAGAGCATCTTTAAACTTCTTAACAAGCTGTTTTTCCTCCATAATGGCGATACCTTCAAGGATATCCTCCGAATTGGCCACCAGTTCATTCACTCCACCTTCATCACCACCATAGCCTAGATCTTTTATACCTACAACTTTTTCTCTCAATCGGTTGTCGAAATAATCTACAACTTTATCCTTAATTTGTCCTGGTCCCCCAATTATTACTCCTTTTAACTCTTGTTTGGCGTCTTCAATGAAAAATTGCTTCATTTCATCAGAAACACGTTTAAGATACCGTTCAATTGCTTCTACTCTCAATCTTGCATATCGAACACTACTTTGACCGCCTTTTCGGTGTTTTTTGGCTGCACCACTTCGAGTGCTTTTTAAAATCTGAATTGAATCACCTTTTAGAGTAGCAATAGTGGCTTTTGCACTATCTATTGCTAGCAGTGCAAAGACATCTTTTTCCATTAGTTTCTCGATTAAATGTTCGACATGAAACCGATTATCACATACATACATTTTACGAGAAATTGGTTCTTTTGGCTCAAAAATATACGATTCAAGTTTAAAATCTTTGTAACCCGAATCTGATGTTACACCTGCAAAGATTGCCAATCCTGATGGAGGTGCTTTATGACCATATAATCTTAACTTTCCAATCACATTTCTTAACGCAGAAACTACATTCTTTTGAGTAAATTTGCTACGAATATTGGTAGCTGTACCTATTTCATCAGATAACTCTTGAACAAAATCAGAAATTGCACGATTCGGAGGGACATATAAAGAAATTAGACAAGTACTTCCATCTGGAGACTCTTTATCCCTTAATTCGGTTAATTCTTTCTCAAATTTATACGCTTTGTAAGAAATAGTAATGGCCTCCATATGTTAGTATTTAGCTAATCTAGAACCTATTCGCTTCATTTTTTATGGTTTTTATCGATTTATAAAAAGATTCTCAATGAAAATTCAAGTAGAATGTACATTTTATTCGTTAATCGTATTAATTAGGTTATTGAGAAAGTGAAAATTCTTTTCAAATCCTTCTATGGTCAAATTTTGCCAATCACAGATAGGAGAGTATTCAACTATATCTAACCCTAACAAAAATGCTGATGTTTCTTGAAAAAAGTCAATTAGGTTCTTTAATATATCATTACTTTGATAGATCTGTTGCTGGATACTGTCCCTTTTTTGTTTCATGAATGAACTAATATTATCGAAAAATTGAAGTTTAACACCTGCTAAAGTATTGTTTAATCCGACTTCAAAGTCATCAAGTAACTCAATTCTTTGTTTAAGGTTCATGGCATGACCAATAAATAGGTTACGGTGCCAGAAACTTGATAACCCCATATAATTATCCTTATAGGGAAAGAAGTCAAGATCAATGGTAATATATACTTTTTTCCCTTCAATCCATTTTTTAAAGAGTTTTTTCTCAAGTAAATCATTCATTTGAGAACTTATGAAAGGAAATAGACCTTGGGCATATTTTACATCTTTTGAGGATTCACTCCAACCTCCTATAAGAGTGGTCTTTTTGGCTAGATCTGGAGTTAACCAAGTAGAATGTATCAAGTCAGATTTTCCTATATCTAAATGAGCATCCAGAGTAATTATCCTGAAATCATTGGTAAATTGTTTTAGATAATTTTGTGCCTTAAAACGTGAAGGAGCATGTGATGTTGCAATGTTAAGTTTTTTATAATTAATTTCCCAGGAATTTACTTTTATATCATTATAATCTCTCGTTTCATTAATTTTCTTATGAGGTCTGATTTTTGTTAGATTTGGTAATTGAATTTCAAATATTGGATTGATTAATCCCGTTAAATCAATCTGAGGATATAGAAGCTTTAATTCTTGTATTTTCAACCAAGCCCAATACTCTTCTGCCCAAAATTGAGTGATACCATAAGTTGAGGTAGAAATACAATCAGGATAGGCTATTATTGCGTTTTGTGGGTTTGGGTACAATGGCATTCATGGATTTTGAATTGTAGTTCCAGCATTTTTGCCATTAATAGCTGCTTCTATTTTGCTGATATCTTTTGGACAAATAATTATTCTCATATTTGTACGTTCACAAATTTTTGCTGCAATAAGTGTAAAAGGAGCATTTGAACCAGCATCTAATGAAAGAGGATTTATTATTTCATAAAACTCTTTATAAGTTAATGTTGAGAATTTTTCAGCATCAGGATAAGTTCGAGGATCTTTATTATAGATTCCATCGACATTGGTGACATTAATTAGAATAGGAGAGCCAAACAGATCAGCTACTATTGCTGCATCTTCATCCGTCTTCACTGCTGGAAGAAAACCACCTGAAAGTCCAATATCATTGTTTTCAAGCTGCTGTATTAATTCTTCTATTGTCTGGGGGAGTATCGGAGCACAATTCCCTTTGAAATAAAAGGATAATAATTTTGCATTTAACCAAGTGGCCGCAATACCCATGAAATCACGTTCACCTTCAGTCAGTCCATGGGGAAGGGCTTTAATATACTCACGAGCTACTTTCCCTCCTCCACAGACTATTATGAATTTATATTTCGAAATTAGTTTTTTCAATATATTGGAGAATTGTTCCAAAAATGCTACATCAATTTCTCCTGGATTAATAATCGATCCACCTAAAGAAAGTGTAATCATCGGTTTCATGCTGTTTTTCACCTATCTACCTTACTTCAGCCAACTATGATTCTTTAAGATTTGTCCTTTTCAGTTAATGAAATATTGAAAGGATTACTCAAAGACTCCAAATTTATTATATTAGAAAAGAAGATGATGCCCAGGGTGCGATTTTCAGAACGGGAAACCTGTTCCCTTTGATTTTCTTTTGAACGCACGGCAACTGGATTTCTATCAATCATTTCAACAGATTGACTTCAGTCCAGCGCTTACGGGATTTATCACCCAATTAGGTGCTAATCCTCCCGGGTTACTCGTTTATTCAAATGAATAAACTCTAAGCTACCTGGGCAATGTGTTTACACAATTCGTCGACGACGATTAAAATTCTTTCGTTGCCAAGCATATCGTCGCAATTTTGGACTTGGGTATCCACAGTACGCGCAACGACCTTTTCGTTTGTGAAAACTACGATTCCCACATCGCCTACATTGCATGTGTGTACGTTTAGCTGTATGTTTTCCTCTTGCAGTTGTTCCTTTTGTCATTTTGTTCCAACTCTGTATATAGGTATTTTATTGTCGTTGGTTCTTGCTTAAGGAGGTGAGATAAGGATAACATTATCTCCTCGAAGTATGATATTACCAAGTTCTTCTACTTGCGATTCTTCGCCTGTTTCATTATTGGCTGGATGAATCATTTCAGCATTTTCCAGATACAGGTTGAGATGTGGGTCGTAACTTCGCAAAGTTCCACGAATTTCACGTCTTCCTCTCACTTTCAGGATAACTGTTTGATTCAGAGCATTTGACAAGACATCTAAAGGTCGGCTCATTTTTAATCACTCATTTAGGAAATAAACATAGTTATGGAAATAATGCTCCGACCGGGATTTGAACCCGGGTCCTCTCGGAGGAAACT
>JAEOSP010000635.1 GCA_016840305.1 Candidatus Hodarchaeota archaeon | reverse complement strand
AGGAATCTGCCAGCTTCCATTCCCGATCAAAAATTACTCTGCAACCAATTCATCAAATAGGGATTGAAGAATGGCATACTGCGATACCCCTAAACGTTAGAGAAGACTTATCAGAAGCACACACTGCATACTCGATAGGTTTATACAAAAGTGCCTTGGTTATGGGTAGACGTGCATTAGAAAATGCTACTGATATATTGAACGCTCAGGGAAAAAAATTATATGATAAAATTGAATTTTCTTTGCAAAATGATAGTAGATTATTAGAAATGGCGCATGTAATTAGGAAACGTGGCAATTTAGGTGCTCATCCTGATACTACTAAAGCTGTCATTCCTGACGAAGTAAAACAAGTATTAGAATTTATAGATCATTTTATGGATGCAATGTTTGCTTTTCCTGATCAAATTAATAAAATGAAAATTACTCAGCATTAAAATCCTTCTTGTGATGAACTTTCCATTCTACAACTGCTTGGTAAAACTAGGATCCTGTAGGGAGTTGTGATTTATCGATCCCCTCAATAGAGAAATTTTTTCTTCTAGATAAGAAAGACTTTTAGGAGGCAAATCAGGTATGAAATTTCATTCCTCTCAAGTGAGGAATCGTTTCTGTAAGTCTAAATGTATTTAGTTATATTAGTCGGGAGCATATTCGATTTCAATCCTCTCGCACGAGGAACCTTTTCTGTAACAGAAGGAAACACGGTCGTTTTAAAGCCATCAAAAGTATTTCAATCCTCTCGTGGGATGAACCTATTCTGTAACGCAATTGGGATTTTGAACATGGATTCAAATATAATTTTACATTTCAATCCTCTCAATTGAGGAACCTATTCTGCTAAATGTGAAACGTCGTAAAAGGAGATCTTGAAGACTAATTTCAATCCTCTCAGGGGAGGAACCCTTTCTGTAGCATGATGATATTGTTAACGATGAGGCTATCATCATTTTATTTCAATCCTCTCGAAGGAGGAACACTTCTTTCAACAGTTGTAGCTATAGAAGATCTAATGCGAGCAACATATCAATTTCAATCCTCTCGCGTGAGGAACCTTTTCTGTAACAAGCCACAATTGACGTAAAAGGAGCGACTGGTACATTATTTCAATCCTCTCAGGAGAGGAACCTTTTCTGTAAATTCACAGAAAAATGCTTCATATAAAATTCATTGCTTAAGTACAATGTATATAGGTTTTTTCTTTTTTAAATAATTCTCTGCCAATAAGGTACCTTTCTGAGTTTGAGCTTTTGCTATGTTTTCCATTCTGGTGATAGGAATATAATAAGCCTTTGAATCTTCTAACAAAGAGAATTTTGCTTTTTTTATCCTTTTACTATCGACTCTTTGTGCTTGAGGTGGAAGTGTTGGTAATTTAACAGTTAATCTCACATTTACTTTATGATAACCTTCATTTGGGGCGATATTAGGTATTTGTGGTTTAAGTCCCTCAACCTCCTCTAATGAATTAGGAATAGCTGTTTCATTAAACACGCGGTACTCCTTTACTTCTATTTGCTGAAATTTGTTGTCTCTAACTACTTTTACAGTTCCTATGGTCTCTTTTAGCTGGACTTGATGTTTAAAATTAGATGGAAACGTCTGTATCCATTGATTGATAACACTTCGTAGTGATTCGCATTCTGATTCAGTTAGAATAATTCCAGACTCAAAACCTTCCTCTAATCCCTTGGATTCGATATTTGCTGTGAATATGGCCCCTTGTTTCCTTTCACCATCAACTAAAATAAACTTAGCATGATACAGATCATGACCCAAAACTCTTGCACCCTGCTGTTCTAATGAAGCGAGTACGCTGTTATGACCTTCTTTTACTCTTGGTCGTGTAAAAAATATCATATTCCCTCCATTACTTAAAAATTTCTGAAATTCTTTTGTTATTTCGACTTCTGGACTAAATCCATAGGCACCAATATAAATCGTACAGCCCTGTGCTTCTTGAAGTGAAGTTAGAAGAAATTCATTTAAATTTGAAGTACCACTGGTTATATTTGGTTTCGTCGTATGCAATATTGTCTGAGGGAGTGATATATTTTGAGCTAAATTATATGATTCTACAGGACTTAATAATTCCTTTTTTAATTCTTTTTTGCTTAATTTCCAAAATCCCCAGCAAAATTGTTTGTATAACTCGCTTACACGACTATCTTGGATGGTTACCCCCAATTCTACGTTTTCTAGCAAAGCTTTTGTTGTAAAATTAGCAGTTGATAAAAATGCAGTCGGATTACTTTTAGGATCAATGATTAGAAACTTAGAATGGAAATAAGGAGCTGTTCTTACTAGTGTTTGGCCAACTAGTTCATTTAATAATTCCCTTGTTTCCTTTATCAATTTTGTTTGTCGTGGATCGTCCTCCGAATACTGCTCTCTCCCTAAATGAACCTCTGGGACAGTTAGAATATAGATT
>JAEOSP010000634.1 GCA_016840305.1 Candidatus Hodarchaeota archaeon | reverse complement strand
TGATAAATGACTAGATTGTGTTCTATCTGTGGTGATGAATTACAACCAGATACAATACCTTTTTAAACCAGAGTGTCTTTAATATCATCTGGAGGGGTCATTACTTTTGAAAGAATCTTTTCATTCTTTCCTCCCTTTCATTGGTCCTTTTACAATATCAGTTTTAATACTTTCACCAACGAACCACTAAGAGATATAAACCAGATTCCCACAAACTAATATTATGCTTACAAAACAGTGCCCTAGATGTGGACAAAACCTGGGAATGAACTATTTCTATAAACCTGGTGGGGGAAGTTATGAAATCTGTAGAGAATGTAGAGAGACTCCCATCCTGATAAAAAAGAAAGGAAGGGAGATGTAAACAGCTTATAACTAGTCCTCTATATCTCTTGGTTTTATCGCAATTACTGTTTTAATATTCACAAGTCCTATGCCATGCTTAGATTCAACAATAATAAATCCCTCATCGTGGTCAATATCCTTAACAATGCCAGTAACCACATTCGCTTTTTCCTCACCTGGTTCTTTGGTAACAATCTTGCAGTATTTACCTATGCATCTATTCATGATGTTCCCTGGCATTTTTCTTCCTTCTGAAATCTTTCGAATTAGAAATCCTCTTTTTAGTGTTTCTCCCCAATAATTCAATGCGATAAATCCAGTTATCGGTTTCTATTACTCTTCTCAACCCCATATCGTGATAATATTTGTCACTCAGACTATTTATAGGTATCGTGTTAAAACGTCAAAATACCTGCCCAGCTTTAAAATAAATGATGAAGATATTGATATTAGGATATGAAACGCTACTTCTTTAATTAAAAAAGTCTCCTCCAAGATAACAGATGAAGACTTCTTTAACTTTTATTCTTAAGGAGTAGTAGTTAAAAAAGATAAATAAGTTATAGATATAATAATTAAACTTCTTTAACTAAAATTTTACAATAAAACACTTCTTTACCGAAACCCCGAGGTTAAAGAAGTAAGAGAAAGAAGTCCCCTTTCTCCCCTGTAAATCAATATAGACTTCTTTAACTTCTTTACTTGATTCCTCAAGAAAATCCACGTTAAGGAAGTTATTTCTTTTTTGGTACTGCTTTCCACGTCATCGGTCTTCTCCCACCGCTAGATACTCCAAGAAAATGTACGACATCCTCTCTCGTCATTAAGGTTTCAAGCAATGGAGTCAATACAGCTACCTTCATATGAATCTTACGTAATAGTTCAGTTTGCGATATACCTTTACTACCTGCTTCCGCTATAAACCTATACACCAGCTCCAAGGGTTCTTCAGATGTTGTTATTATCTCTTTTTTCCTCCCTAATTTTGGGATTATTATGTCATATTTCTCAGTTGCCTTCATTAGAAAATCATAAGCTTTAGAAAAATGCCTCTCAGTAATATTAAGGGTGTAAACTTCGCCTATTAATGTAGGTTTATCCTTTTCTATAGCTTCCAACATACATAGCTTCGCTAAGTGAAGCCCCAATGTCTGCTTTACAATATTCAGATTTGTGGGTTCTCTCGCTACAGCATCATCAAACTCCTTCGCAAAGTTATTTATTTTCTTTACAACACTAGGTAGAAAAGCACAATCGATAAAAGGTAGCCCACGTGTGGACTCGTTGTGTATTCTCATCTTCCGAAATTCTATCATTTTATTTGATAATCCCGAGGCAAAATCATCAATTTTATCTGAAAATTTATCCCGAAAAGGATTTATGAGAGGTTTCCAGGGTGCAGGTTCATCTAAATAACATAGTATAATCCTTCTCATCAATCCCTGCCTTATCATCATCGGTGTAATATAAAGTTCAGGTTCCTGTAAACCAATGAACATATTAACAAATAAATTTCGGGGGATGTATCTGTTCTTATGTCCCCTTCGTTGACTTAGCATAACTTTTCCTCCCTCCCCAGAATATAATTTACTGAGGAGAGATGGGACACCTGCCTCATATCCAGAACCGCTCATTTTTTGAAAGATGGCCCCAAACTCGCTACCTTGGATGTCATAACATATAATATCTTCCTGATGCTTTGATAAATGGTCTGCAATTCCTTCTGGAGTGCCCTCTTCGATAATAGTATCGGAAACTTGATTATTTTTTTCAAATTTTGTTTTTTCCTTAAAACCTGTGTCAGTCTCTTCCCAAAATAATGTTAAACTTTTTTCGTAGATTTCACTATCAATCCATTGAATAGTTGACCTTCTCATTCGACCAGGGATACTACTCATCGCTATCCAAATATTTGGTTTTTGTATCCCTGGTAAAGCATAGGAGGAAAAGTATCTACCTGGCAAAGATGCTATTAGATGATAACCACTGGCTTTCTGAAAAATAATTGGAATATCGTAAATTTCACTGATTGTCGCAACATATCTGTCGATGAAATGCCTAGACATTATTGGTTACCCCTTTCTATTGGAGTAATTTCATGGATAACATCTAGACGGATTACTGATACAGCGGTTTTGGTTTGAAAAAGGAGACAGTCATCTTTTACTTCAATGATAGTCCCATAAAGGGCATAGCCCTCTTTGACAAGTTTAACTCTCTGGTTTAAAAAACGATTGACGATTTCAGCATCCATAGGTCATTCCTACATTAGCATTTCATAACATATACGGCATACTTTTTGCCGTGCTACTATATATCTCGACATGTACATTTATGTTTATTGCCATTTTAATAAAAATTTTAAAAAAAAGAAGTGGAGGAAGAAGTTATTTGGGAGAAGATTCTAACTGTAATTCTATGTCCAATGGAAAAAACATAACCCCTAGAGCAAACTCTCTTGTTTCCTGCGAAATCCATACAGGATGATTTTTATCCTTTGCATACATGAAAATATTAGATTGGGGAGTAAACGTATTTACAACCTTGTGAATTTCTTTGTCAAATGTCACATTTAATTTATCACCGTTGATAACTTTACAATAAATTCTGCGTCTGAATCTGCCCTTCCGTTTATCATCTGGATACCATAAGAAAAGAAATACTTCTTCATCCAATACAAAAGAAATATGAAGATTTTTTATAAGACGCTTCGTAACATTTATTACTTCTCTAATATCGCATTTAAGCGAAATATCAAGCATTGATTCGTTAATTATTGGGACACCTTTGACAAATGAAAATGGCATCTTATCAGCATCCCTTTTTATTTTTAGGGTATCGTAAGGAATACTTGATGATTTACTTGAAATTACTAATTCATTACAAATTTTTTCTATTGTAATTAGGTCAGCATTTGCATCACAATTAAACCTAGAATTACAGACTCTTATTATATCTCTTGTTTCGATTTCAAAAGAGTCGTTACCACTAATATAATTAAAATACGGAGGTTTAAACACTGCAATTCTATAAATAAATTTATCTTCGTCTTTAGCATTACAGATATGCATTTGCTTGGAGGTTATTGTCCCGTCCTTGATTATTAATCTGTAATTTTGAAAAACACCTCCAAGAGTTAGTTTCTTCAGCATTTCTATGAATTTCTGCTTCTCAATTATAATTCGCAAACCATCACTTTACCCTGAAAATCATTACTGTATCATAGCCGTGTTTCATTGTGGTTCCATCTTTCTTGTAGATTCGTGGGATTATGATACGGTTTTCTAATGCACAATCCAATTCCCCCATCTTTTTATAAAAAATAGTATCTTGTTCTAGACTACTTGCCTTTAAGACTATATATCCTTTTTTCATTTTTATCTTCAGCATTTTAACATTGTATTCGAGATTTTTATCATCAAGTAAAGCCAAGTTAGGTGTTGCTATAATCTCTTCACCTGTGAAATGTCGTCTAAAAAGTTCCTTACATGCATCAATTATTTTATGACTCTTATACACATAAACGGTATCGAACGGCTCTGTGTAGTAATGTAATAGACTTTTATTGAACCTGTCAGCATCTTCTTCAGTATCTGATTCATCGAAGGAATTTCTTTTATAAACTTCCCATATATTTGTGGGATAGGGTTCAAAATGGATAATCTCACGGAATCTCTCCAGGATTTCCGCTGGAGCTTCATCTTTTTTACGAATTAATAAATTTATTTTTTCGGAAAACTTAGTTTTAACCTCACTAACTTTTCTAACACTTACTCCGATTTTTTCTGCCACTTGCTCTTGAGTCAACTCTGCTTTGAGATATTCCTTGATAATTCTATTCTCTAATGCTTCTTCACGTTCTCTTCTTACGTCTCTAACCCATTTATTAAAACAATCCGTTGATACTGACAGAATGATTACAAGCTCTTTACCATTCTTCCCATCAAACAGCTTAATGGCAACATCCTTTTTCTCTTTGTTCGATAATTGTTTCCCATGGGTAGCATTCAATTCAACTGCTCTTCTGAATATGTCCTCATCACTTTTCGTTTGCTCTACATAACAATTGATTTCAGTTCTCCCTTTTTTTTTAGCAGCTTCCAACCTAGTCTTACCATCAATTAAAATGTTATCTTGGTTGATAGTTATTGGTGGACACAAACCGATATTCTCAGCATAGACTTGTATCAGATTTTCGTCTACTTTTTCTCTAGGATATAAGTCATCTTTGAAAATGATGTTGTTTATCTTTACTTTCACCTTCTTCACTTTAGTCCCTTCATCCCTGCCTTCATCTGGAATTTTTACTCCATTCCTTCTTTCTTTTTTTGTCATAATTTTACCTCCAAAAAATAGTTCTTTGTTCGTTAGAGTGTCCAATAACTCCTTTGTAGCAAAGATGCAAAAACGGACACTCGAAAGGTTCGTTTAGAATCTCTACCCTAAAAAATAGTGGAGATTTGAGATTCAAAATTTTTATCATTATTAACAGTATTTTGAATCCTTTTTAGTGTATTACTGGCAATCCACTCATAAATCATTAAGTGTGGACTTTTTTATTTTATATAATTTATAAGCCTTGTTTTCCTTATTTATCTTCAAAGGTTTTGGTTTCGGATGTTTTTTAGTTCTATACTCTCGACTACCAAGAATATACAAATTCTTAATTCTACATTCTATCAATACATCTTCTTCTTTTAATCTTTGAATTGCACGGTATATTTTACTTCTATCCGCTTTAGTTGGAGGTTTATGGTCCGCAATATTTTTTATAACATCTATCGGATAACCAAAGTTGAACTCTTCAAGGTACTCGATTATTTTTATTTGATTTTTTCCAAAACTTCTTGACACAAATTAGTCAGATGATTTATAATAATAAAATTTTTTCGCTCTTAATACTGATTTACATTTATAAATGAGATTGTGTTAATAGTACTAAAGTCGTATTGCGAGTCCTATAAGGGAATCTCAGGTATATACCTCTATTTTAGTTATAGAGTATCCTTAAATGAGATTATCGATTTAGCAGATAGTGGGATTAAATTGATATAAAATGTGAAGGAGTCATTTTCATCTTGACTTAATCCATTCTATTTAATTTGCTCTGATTGTGCGCCTATGCTGTGTTTTAGACAATTTATATTGCCTTTAAACCAAGCTTTTTGAGTAGCTTGACGTATTTTAAAACCTCAGCAAATTCCTCTGGATTCTCTTTTGCGAACCGCTCAGTGTATTCCTTGGTTTCTTTTTCTTGTATTTCAGCTTGTTCTTCCTCCCTTTCTCGGTTATCTATCATATCTTCTACCCGGTGTTCTAAGTATCGTATATTGTCAACTAATTGCCCGTTTAACTTTTCAATTTCATTATTTTTGTGGACAAGGGACGATATTGTAGTTTCTTGCATATCAAGTTGCGACTGAACCTCACCTTTAACCTTTTCAAGCTCAGTAAATATAGATAAACATGATGAGAAGTTATCATATGTATCTTTAAGTGTGTCTACTGGAAATCGTGCATATATACCATTTAACTCGCTATCATGACCCCCAATAGTATCTAGGTGCTGTTTATTTGCACCCGAGCTTTCCATCTGAGTGAACCAGAATTTTCTAAGGGCATGAATTCGACAACGATATCTAGGATTTTTTAACTGGGGATTCTTATCTTTCTCATTGTACGGAGGTCCTGCTTTTTCAAGAATTGAATTCCACATCTCAAGTGCGTTTGCATAATTAAAAGGGAATATTCTATTATCAAGTTTCATGATTTGCTCAATTGAAACTTCTTTTCCATCCCTATAAGGTACCCAGACATTATACCGGTGTCGTTCCTTTGATTTTATGAAGGTGTATCCTTTCTTTTCCATTTGGTCCCTAATAAATTTGGATTTCCGATATCCATTAGTGAAAAATTTCTCCCTCTCTTTTAACCAGGATTCTAATGCTTCTTTTGTTTCCTCCGTAAAAAAGGTGTGACGTTTTACTCCTGTCTTGGTGTTAAAATTTCCACCTTTCATATCAAAGGCTCTTACTGTTACATGCCTATTTTCCATATCTACATCGTCAAAAGTTAAATTCAAAACTTCATCAATACGCATACCTGTAGTAGCAACAAAGAGAAATAGAGACTTATCTTTGGCACTCTTACAATGGTTAAGGATTTTTCTAAGATTTTCATTATTTGGAATGAAATCTTCAGATATTGGCTTATTTCCTATAATGTGATTTCTGCGTCTTATTTGTCTCCATATCTTACTTTTAATATCAATATCGTAATGTTCGAAAAATCCCCTTAGAACGGAAATATAAGAATTCTGGGTTTTGGGCGGTCTACTTCTAATGGAGTAAGCAAAGTCTTGTATGTCTTTTTCATAATCTCTCCCTAAGTTAAGATATTCATCAGGCTTTATGTTTAGAAAGCGGAAAAAATTATTCAAATTCGCTCTATAACCAACCTGGGTGTTCTTACCTAAATATTTGATATAATCTTCTATAGTTTTATATCTTTCAGGGATAGGATATCGGGCCACTCATGTCACCACTACCCCGATAATACTTAATAATATATAAATATTTTCTTTGTATACATATAATTAATTCTTATCTATAATCTTTTCTGCAACTGATAAACAAGCTAGATAGTCATCAAGCGTATGGATTAGTGATGAAACTGATTTACAATTTATTAACACTTCGAGATTACTTCCATCTAAATTTGA
>JAEOSP010000633.1 GCA_016840305.1 Candidatus Hodarchaeota archaeon | reverse complement strand
GGGAAATACAAAATAAGATTTACCCGACTCTTAACTCAAGAATATGGGGATATTCCTTTCTCTATGAAAGAGCGAATTCGTGAATAGGGATTCAAAAATGACAAAAGAGGATTCCCCCTCTGAAGAGGAGGTCAAATTCCGCCTTGTGGGTAAGATCAACTTATTTTTCATAATTTTGATCTTAATTTCTGCAATTCCCATTGGTATTGGATTTATAGGAATGTTCGATCAATTTGCTCAACCAGTTGTTCTTCATACAGGTATGACAGATGTTTATGATTTAGATGAGACAATTAATCTTGAAACAAATACTCTTTACTATATTACTGTAGCACCACGTGATCCAGTCACAGCAGGTATTTTTACAACAACGTTAAGACTTTTCAAAGGAGCTGATATAGTTTATTCTAATAATCTCCAATATACAATAAAAGCAGGTCAAAAAGGAATAATTTTATCATTCGATCCCTTTACTTCAGATATCGAAGGATCTTACATATTGGACTGTACTATGTCATTTCCAGCCACTTATCATCCTTTCTATCTTAAAATACAGAAAGCGGCAGGAATAACACAAATTACTGGTTTCAGTGGAAGAGAAATACTAGAAATTGGTATGATTATATTCCTCATTGTAATTATTGGCCTTATTATTGTATCATTAATAGCCCGAGTAAAATATTCAATCAGGCTTGGAAAACTTGCAGGTAGCTCAGAAGAACCTCAACAATCCAAAAATAAATTCGTTTGGAAATCTAAAGATGATAACAAAGACTCCTAATGACAGAATTATTTGTTAATTCGAAATTAAAGGTTGTAATTGTAGTATGGAAAACCAAAAACGTCTTTTTACCGATGAACAAATTCTTAAATGGATTACAGACCTGACAGATGAAGAAATTGAATCTGTGCACAAAAAAAGTTTAGTTCCGTTTTATGACCAAGTTTTTGTGGAAGGAAAAGGAGTATATCTCAAAGATAATTCAGGAAAGGAATTTCTTGATTGCACTTCTCAAGCTTGGACTTCAAACATTGGTTTTGCAAATCCTGATGTAGCTTTTGCGGTTTCAGAACAAGTGAAACGACTGACTCATGTTAGATATGGTTTTCCTACACCTCCAAGAATTAAATTTATCCATAAACTCGCGTCCATTGCTCCTGAAGGAATGGGTAAAATAGCTGTTAATGCTATGGGGGGTTCTGGGGCTATAGAAGCGGCTCTTAGATTAGCAATGATCAATAAACCTGATGCACAAACTATTTTCACTTACACAAGAAGTTATCATGGGAGTACTCTAGCTACAATGACACTTTCAACCAGATTTGCTGGTGTTACAAGATTCAGACCATGGGGGATGGATCGAGTATCGAAAATACCCTTCCCGTACTGCTACCGTTGTCCTATGGGCCAAGAAAGTGAAAAAACATGCCATTTGGAATGCTTAGAATTAGCTAAACATATGATAGAATATGGTTCTGTTGATAAAGTATGTGCAATTCTAATGGAACCCATTCAAGGCCCAGGGGGTCACGTGCCTGCTCCAAAGAATTACATAAAGGGATTAAAAAAATGGACCGCTGATAATGACATCTTTTTGATTTGGGATGAATCGCAGCTCTTCACTAGGACTGGTTATTGGTTTACAGCAGAGTATTATGATGGTGTTACTCCAGATATTTCATGTCTCACTAAGGCTGTAGGCGGTGGTTTGCCAATGGGAGTTACAGTAGCAAGAGACGATATGGTTGGCTTTAATAGTGCAGAAGAGCATTCTACTTTTGGTGCTAATCCATTAATGTTTGCTTCTGGCCTTGTTTTTTTGAACTACATTGAGAAAGCTGACCTACTGAAAAACACGTTAACTGAAGGTAAATATATCACAGGAAGGCTTCAGGCTTTGAAAAAGAGGTATGACTATATTGGTGATGTTCGATGTCCAGGGTTAATGATTGGTATAGAATTGGTTATGGATTCTGAGACTAAGGAACCTGCAAATACATTAGCAGCTGACCTTATTGAATTAGCAAAAGATGATCATGGAGTTATTTTTGGTCTTATGGCACCAATAGCGACAGATTCAGGGCACTTATATCGAAATGTGGTAAAAATAAAACCTCCATTAATAATCACCCGGGAGCATTCAGATCATATCATTGATGTTTTTGAAAAAGCAATGGAAGAGGCAATAGATTACCTTTAGATTACTTTTAAGTAGGCTAGATAAAAATGACAAAGAAATTCTTGACATATGATTTGGGAACGACCGCAACAAAAGCTGTTTTACTATCTAATGACGTTAAAATTATAGATTTTTCCGTTGAAGATTATCAAACTCACTATCCGAAGCCTGGATATGCTGAACATGACCCTCAGGATTGGTGGCGGACACTTGTTAATACAACAAATGATTTACTGTCAAAAACATCCACCGATCCCTCTGAAATCGGCGCCATAACGTTTAGCTCGCAAATGCAAGGCTTTCTTCCTGTGGATAAAGATGGTAATCCACTAATGAGGTGTATGATATGGCTTGATGGACGTGGGGCCGAAATGTTATCGAAGCTATGGCCTTGGCCACGTATAATGGGCTATAATCCCTATCGTTTATTCAGAAAATTCCTTCGTATTACTGGTGGAGCCCCTGGATTAGCTGGAAAGGATGTTATCCCGAAATACCTATGGTTGAAACAAAACCATCCAGACATTATCGATAATACATACAAGTTTTTAGATGTCAAAGATTATATCATCTATTTATTGACTGATAAAATGGTCACAAGTCATGATTTAGCATACATTTGGTGGTTACTCGATACTAGGAAAAAAGATGGTAAACCTATAAATGAATGGTCAAAATCCTTGTGTAAAACATTCAAAATTGACATGAAACAGTTACCAGAATTAAGAAAACCTACAGACATTGTTGGACCGATAAAAAAATCAGCAGCTCAGCAATTAGGTCTTTTGGAAGGGATTCCAGTCGTCAATGGTGCTGGTGATATGACAACAGCTGCAATTGGTTCAGGTGCAGTTCTTGACGGAGAGCTGCATTGCCAGATTGGTACCTCAGGATGGGTTGCAGGCCATGTTTCTGAACGAAAGGTGGATATTAGTCACTACACTGGGTGCACTGGTTCAGCATTCTCCGATAAATTCTATTTAGTAACTGGTCATCAAGAAATTGCTGGTGCAGCTCTTGAATGGGTCAAAAATAATATCCTGTATTTCAAGGATGAGTTACAAATGAAAGAACAGAAAGATGTATATGAGATCTTTGATGAGCTTGTAGCTAATTGTGATCCAGGAGCAAAAGCGACAGGTGGTACTCATTTAATGTTTATGCCCTGGCTCTTCGGTGAACGGTGCCCGCTAGATGATGATCATGTTCGGGGGGGATTGATCAATTTGTCACTTGATCATGATAGACGTCATTTACTACGAGCAGTCTTTGAGGGGGTAGCTTTCAATGCACGTTGGGCGTTAGAAACCGTTGAAAAACTTTATCACCCCGTTGAGTGGCTATCTATTATTGGAGGCGGTGCTAAATCGGAAGTTTGGTGCCAGATTTACGCAGATATCATGAATAGAAAAATTAAAAGAGTTGAAAATCCCCAGCAAGCAGGTGCTTTGGGTTCCGCACTAATAGCGAAACTAGCGCTAGGTGAAATTAAAACTTTGGATGAGGTTCAGGAATGCTGTCATTATGATAAAGAATTTACACCTAATCAAGAGTATCGAAAGCTTTACGATGATCTTTATCAAGAATTCAAAGCTCTGTACAAACAAAATAAAAAATGGTTTAAGAGAATGAATTCGTGAGAAGAAACTTGCAATTAAGTGCTTGCTAGTTTTAACGTTTGAAAATCATCTGGGTATTTCAGTTTCAGGTAGATTTGAATTTCTGTTTCATCAATTGTTTCAATATCTAAAGTATTAGATTGTCTTTGGACTCTGGTCCAGTTTAGAAGATCTTTTCCAATTAAGATGCTTTTACGCATGCTATCACTTTCATTTACAATAAGGATTACGGAGTAATCTGAATCTTCAACTCTAACTAATTTATAATTTTCATCGACCTCGAATTCTGAATCACCAGTCCTTTTCATCAAAATTTCTCGTACTCCAGCCCCTAATGATGCTTGAGCAAATGTATTAACAGCACTAAACATACTAGTTAGCATTGATGGGTCATATGCTAGTTCATCTTCCACTGCAGATGTTCCGACTAACAATCCTGACTCTGTTCGATATATACAAACATTATGTACCTTTATTTGAGGTAGTATAACCTCACCAGTTAATGTTTCAATTAACCAATCAAATGCTTGGTAGAAATTGACACCAGATTTAGCAGACATGTGGAAAATGTTTACTGCTTTGAACTGTCCTTTTTGTTGTATTTCGTACAAATCAAAGTGTTGTAGAAGGAGAACGTAAGGGTCAACACCCGAAATATCAGCTTTATTTGCAGCAAGCAAAAGTATTCCATTCGGTTTTATGTCTGGAAAGGCTTTGTAGAGTGCCTTTTTACTATCTTCAAACGAATCTGGATTTGAGCAATCTACAACAAAAACAACAGCTGAAGCAAGTTGTAGATAATCTCCCCAAATCATATGGAAAGACTCTTGTCCACCCAAATCAAAGCATTGAAACTTAATATCTCGATACGTAAAATGATCTACATTTAATCCCATTGTTCTAGTCGAATGGCCATGGAATTCACCAGTTCGTAATCGTTGTAATATTGTAGTTTTTCCTGCAAAGCCTAATCCAATAAATGTTACAAGTTTAGTAATTTCTTGATCTTTTGTTAATTGTCCTTTCCCCGTTTCCTTTGTACTTCTTCTAAATAAACGTCGGAGTAAGGAAATGTTTTTTCACCAAAAGCGAATTCGATGATGAGAGGTTGTTTACGAAAAGGTATAGAGAATGAATTTGTGTACTGCAATTGACATTTTGATCTCTTTCATATTAAACCTATCTAGTTAAAATATTCTTCATTAGCCGAAGTAGCTGTTTTAATCTGTTAAGGCAAACTCTTTTTGATCTAACTGATATAAAACATCTGAAAAAGAGTTTAGGGCGAATTTGATAATAATTCATCTCGACTGTAAAGAATTTTAAACAATAAAATAAAAAATAAGCATCCTATCGCAACTATTCCTAGAAATAAAAAACTCATGTTGAATCCATAATTGTCAGCAAGAAATCCGAACAATGTTGGAGCAATAGCACCTGTTAATGTTGCACCTGCAAACAATACGCCAAATGAGGATCCAACATCCTTTGGAGCAACCTCACTCACAATTGTTGGAAGTACAGCTGCTCCTAGGAAGAAGAAGACTGTTAAAATTAAATAAACCACTAAAACGACAATTGTCAGATTAGAAGGAAGGAGAGCAAGAATCAGCAGTAATATTGTAGCAACACTACTTGATATTAGTATCGTGTTAATTCTAAAACTTATACGTATTTTTCTTGGTACTCCTTTTGAAATACGTCTATTATTAATATATCCCATACAATAAGTTGAAAATGCTCCTAATCCAAGTACTACTGCTGTCAGAATGGATGATTCCACGTTACCAATTAAAAATGCATCTGAAAATACAATAGTTGTAAAGTAAGAAATACATCTAAAGATTGGGGCGCGAGAAGCAGAGATGAGTATGAGAAGCAACATTAAAATAAACACATGTTTTGTAGTATTCACTTCTTTTTCTTTCTCAATTAAATTTCCATTTATTAAATCGTCGTGTAAATCAGATTTATTTGGAAAGAAGATCCATATAGCAATTCCAGCAATTATCTGCATTCCTGCAAACAATAGAAAAGCAATTCTCCAATTCCAAAGAATAGAAAATAACATTGCTAGAAGAGGTGTTGTTGCACTCCCTGCATTACCAAAAACAGCATTTACCCCCATATTCTTATCCTGGTTCTTCATAGATGTGAGAAATGAAAATGCTATAGGGTGATATGTAGATAGAGAAACTCCTAGAATAATTGTTGCTAAAGCAAGTTCTATAAAAGTCGTGGCTGTTGACATAAGTATGCTGAAAGCACCTAAGCCAAGCGTTCCGATCCAAATTAGGTGTTTTTTCGAGTATGGACGTCTATCACCAATCCATCCAACTCCTATTGAAAGAACAACTAAGAGTAGCATAGGGATAGAACCAAGAAGGCCCCGTTCAGTTTGTGTTAACGTTATATCAGTTTGTAAATATATGAGAAGTGCAGGAGTTAAGTAATTTCCAACATGGTTAAAAAAATGTCCTAAACCTGTCCAAAAAAGAACCTTGTTTTCTAATTTCATTATTCTATTACTCCATGAATTCTATTTCTGAAATATGACACATTCCTGAACATAGAAACCGCTTGACTGCATAATGATGCCGTCCAATATCCTGCTAAAAACAATCTGGTGTACTTTTTGGAATAAAAATTAGC
>JAEOSP010000061.1 GCA_016840305.1 Candidatus Hodarchaeota archaeon | reverse complement strand
TATCTTCCATTCCAGAACGCCCTCCCGCATGATCAGAATGTAAATGAGAAAAGAGAAATAGATCGATTTTATTTCCAGTTATCCCAAATTTTGTAATATTATATGTAAAAGCAGGTGTTTGATTTCCAAACCCGATATCCATCAATAATCTTCCTTTATTTGTTTCAAAGTGATATGAAACAGCTGGATTTCCTTTATATCCTTCTTCAGAATAAAAATCTACAATTACTTTTAGACGTAAGTAATCTATCTCCTCAAGGTCTAAAGGAATTGCTGAATTAATTTGATAGTTATTTTGTACATTTGTTCTTTGAATTCGTTTTTTAAATCGGTAATTTTTTAGAAGCAAATATGGTAAAAGGACTGGCGAGCTAATAATAAATGCTGGTATATTCGAAGTCCACCACCACAAATGAAAGAACCTAGTAGTTAATATGTTCACCATCTAACTTACCTATCGCTTTATACTTATTAGAATATAAAAAAAAGAGAGAAAGAAGAAACTTATTTGTGCTTCTTTTTGTACAAAGCTAGTGGAACAACGGCAATCATTGTTAATGCAATACCAAACCCAGGAGTTCTAAGAACTGAAGTAATAACTGATGTAACTGTTTCATAGATGATTGTATCGCTAACAACAGTTGTTACAACAGTAGTTATATCTGGATAAGGAACGTAGTTTGTAGCAACTGGAGGAGCACATTCTAATGCAGGAATGCTTTGGTTTAGTTTAGCAATAATCACGTTGTATGTTTCAGAGGTTGGATCGGTATCATTAACAACATCAGCAATGTACATCTCTGCTAATCCTTGGTGATCAGTCGGACGCATGTAAGTTGGTCCTTTTGGTGTAGTAATGTTCAACCCTTCTAGATGAGCGATCATATTATCAATTTGAAGATCGGTGACAGTATTTGTTACATTAACTAGGAATTGGGCTGTTCCAAAAGAACTTGCAGTGAATAGTTCAGGAACACGATAATTCAATCCGAGCCATCCATTGGGTGTAACGTTCCTGTTGATATGTTCCTGCACCATCCAATCATTAACAGGATTATCAGGGAGTTGATAACCATAAACACAGAGACCTTGGGTTCCAACAATAGTTCCTCCTAGAGGTTTTAGTTCTGCTTCCAGAGTATTCATGGCGAGAATATCAATAGCAACTCCAGAAATATTCATATTGGCTATAACATTTTGCGTTGTTAAATCAGCCCACAGCTGAGTAAAACTACCTGCCCAAATGATATGAAGCATATCAATTCGATCAGTAGTTGCCTTGTCGTTAAGTCTAGTAAAGAACGGAGTGAAGTCTGAGGTAGCAAAGGAGGCATATTCTGTTGCTACAACTTGGCCACCACGTTTAACAACTTCGCTTTGCATTGCAGCTACACCTGTGTAACCAAAAGGATGGTCAGGAGCAAAGAAGGCAATTTTCTCTGCACCAACTACCTCCATGGAGTGATATATTCCTGCTTTGGCATCATGGTAGCTATTTCGAGCAACGCGGAACATATGTTTGTCAAATAAGCTGGCTGTAATTTCAGCATCTGCAGCGGGTCCGACAAAATATAATTTATTATAATCAGCAGCCACTTGCGTAAGATAGGGAGCAACAGCACTATTTATGCCACCAACTAAAATATCGATACCATCGGTTTCAATAGCATCAATTGCATTAGCTGCAGCAGTTGCACCGCTATGTGCTGTGTCATAATAGTGAATCTCGTAAGGACGACCTGCAGTTGTTTGATTAGTATTATCTGTTGCATAGATAAGACCTAACTCAAAACCTTGTTGAACCCATGGAGCATAAGTAAGATATCCTACAGTTTGTGGGATAAAAACACCTATTTTTATAGGGTCAGTCTGATTAGTATCATCTGGCAATCCTAAAGTAGGAATAAAATTTGCTACAGAAAATACAAAAAGAAATAATATTGTTAAAGAGAATAGTTTCGTTTTCTTCATATTATTATTCATCCATCACCAAAATTGGGAAGATGCATTAAAGATTGGATTGGGGTATAAAATCCCTATTTGTGGTAATGACCGAACGAAATTATTTTCAGTATTTGACACAATTTTCACTTGATCGAATCTGTGAATAACGACTCTGCTGAATTTAAGCATAATAAAAATAATAAATGAACATCAGCATTTGTATTTACTGTTTTTTATTTGTTGGGAATGCGGCATGCCTTTAGAAATGAATAGAATATTTGAGAAAGAAACACTAAATAATGATAAAACGCGAAAAAAGAAAAGACGTAGAGTTATTCCATCATTAAAGGTCATAGTAGGTATAATTGGTGTTTGTTGGGAATCTCCGTCCACAAACGGGGAAATAGCACGATCTTTGGGAGTCACTGACTCTGTTATTTCTGAAGCTATTAAGGGCCGTCTCTTTGATTCTCATTTACTTCTCAAAGATGAAAGTTACATGAACAAAAGGAGTTTTTATTACACAATCAATTTTTCTGGTATAGTAGACTATATTACTAACCATTTCGAGATACAATTAAATACTGATAAAGAGAATTTATTAGATATTATTCTGATGAATCGTAAAATTGTCGCTGATCGATTACTTTGGTTCGTGACTGACAGTACATATGAAAAGAGTCTTAGAAAAGTACGTGATGTGTATGAAACTATTCCTGAGTTATTGCTGTTATTCATCTTAAGTCTTGATCCAAATGTAGAAAAAAATAATGTTGATTATTGCCAATTTTTACGTGAGTTTCATAGAGGGATTTTTGAAAAATACGAAGACGAATCGCCATTAATACATGTATGGTCAGGCTTTCTTTGGCAAATTTATAGACCTGTGATATCAAACTGAATTAATATCTTTCATTTTGTGTTCTACTTTTCTTCTCTTCCGAAAAACAGGTATAATTGCTATTGCTATTATTGGGAATAAAAGAAATTCTCCAGAAATATTTCTTGGTTTTAATAATGAGCCAGGAATCCAATTACTCTCTATTGGTGGAGTCACCTCATCAGGAGTAAGCCTTTCAATAAGCCTTGGTACAAGGTAGCCATATGTCTCTGAAGAAGTTCTTGTATCATTCCATATTTCTGCTATATAAAATTCAGTAATCGCTTGATGATCTTCTGGACGCAGATAAGTGTCTCCTTTTGGAGTAAGAATAGTTAGATTACTTTCTAAATAATTAACCATATCGTAAATGTTCAAATCAGTAATGGAATTTGTTACATTTATCAAAAACTGTGCTGTGGCAAATCCACTTGCTGTAAATAGCTCTGGTACACGGTATTTATGATTCGAAAACTCTGCATTTGGACGAATATTCCTGTTGATATGCTCTTGTACCATCCAGTCGTTTACTGGGTTATCAGGTAGTTCATAACCGTATATACTTAAACCTGTTGAGCCTATAAGTGTGTGAGGTGGTGATAAAGTTTCTTCAATGGCATTAATTGAGTAAATATCAATTACTGCCCCGCCAACATTCATTCCTGAGGAAACATTGTATTCACCTAAATCTTGCCAAAGGTACCCAAAATTCCCTGACCAAATTATAAATAAGTAATCTATTCCTACATTTTCTTCCGCTGAAAGAATATTACTAATATATGGACTGAAATCTGTAGTTGTTAATGGAGCATATTGTACCAAAACAACTGATCCTCTTTTTTCGGAAACAACATGTGTCATGGTATCTACTCCGCTGTAACCAAAAGTATAATCAGCAGCGAAAAATGCGAATTTTTGTGCACCAAGCGTTTCTATTGCATATGTAACCCCTGCATAAGCATCCATCCAATTATTTCTGGCAATACGGAATGTGTAAGGATTAAATTCTTTTCCTGTTAAATCAGCGTCAGCACCGGGGACAATGAAAAACAACTTTTGATGAGATTCAGCTACTTTTGCAATAGCACCTGCTACATCAGAATAGGTTCCTCCAACAAGGATATCTATCCCATCTCGCATAATAGCTGCCTCTGCAAGTGATATAGCATCAGCTACAAGTCCTTTTGTATCGTAGAATTGGATTTCATAGGGTCTGCCAGTAAGAGTTGAATTCGTATTATTGGTAGCATAGCTCATTCCAAGCTCAAAGCCTTGCTTCGACCAATATGAATAAAAAGACAAGCTGGCTGATGTCTCGGCACTAAAAAAGCCAATTTTAATAGGTTTATTTCCTAGTACTTCTATCGATATGTTATTTGTATTCGCAAGGTAGGCTGCTGATATTAAAATGACAAATATAAATGAAGTTTTCCTTAATGAGCTGGTTCTTTTCATTTTAAACGTACCGATCAATTTTACTCACAAAAATTATTGTTTTTTAAGAATGAGCACTAATTTGTTTTAAGATTTTAGAGAAGAATTAAGTTAAAAAGTTATTTTACAGGAATATATCCAATTCAACTCTGTAAGGAAACCACTATTGTAAACAATTATAACACAAATTCTAAAGTGATTCTTTCTGAAAGGTGCAAACTTTGGATTTTTCTAAGATTAAACGGCCAATTGGATATCAATGGCTTATTTTAGCAAGTTTAATCTTTTTTTCTCTATTTCCAATACTTATATTAGAATTTGTTCAAGTAATAACTGTCCCAGCACAGCTAGAAACGCGTGAGATAAAGATTAGCGAAGGTGAGCTAAATTTGGTTTCTGAATCTATTCAAAATTCGCTTTTCGAAGATGCAAATCGTTTAGTTCTTCTTGCTGAGGATGAAGATATAATTCAATATTTAAAAAATAACGATAGTCAAGAGTATTTTGATCATGCGATCGAAACAATATCAGATTATATAAATATCTCATCTAAATTGACTTCGTTACCTGTTGGAGTCAATGAACATAAGATTCTTGAAGTTGGACTTGATTTAATTGAATCCTTCAATCCTTCCAAAGAAGTTACTGGTGATCAACTAACTCGTTTGGCCACTATTACAATGGATTTTGATCATCAACAGTATCTCACAAGTGGGGTACAAAATATCCTAAACCTACAGAATTATTATCCTTACAAACAGATTAAATCATTTTATCCAGATAAAGAGCATTATTCTTCTTCCATTCGTCAGATGACGAATTTTATGAATCAAGAAGCTATTCGTGATGAAAATCAAAACCCTGTTCCAGTTATTGTGCACTCACGGCTAATTAAAGATTCTGGTTATTCTATTGGTTGTATATATTCCGTTATATCTGCTGATTGGATTCTTGAATTGGTTGATGATTTAAGTGAACCAGATAAACCAGCAATTTTAACTAATCGTAATGGAAGCCTTTTCTATTCTAATCAAATCTTAACGTTTACTGAAGTCACTGGTTACTATGAAACGATTCTAGACGTAGGTTTTGACACTACAATTACAGATCGAACTGGCTTTGAAGGTGAAATCACGATTTACAGACAAATAGCTATAGATATCGAACAAAATCAATCTCTCCTTGTAGCGAAGGTTCTCCCTAGGAATACAATTCTGAGTTCTTTCCAAAGTGCAATGATTCAGGCTATCTTAACGGTTCTTTTATCTACGGCACTAGCTACCCTTCTTGCATACTTTACAAGCAATACAATAACTAAGCGTATTCGAAAAGTCACTAAGGCAGTAGATAAGATATCTAAAGGAGATTTTGGAGTGGATTTAGATCTAGACGGAACAGATGAATTAGCAAAGTTATCTAAATCTTTTGATCGTATGACAAAACGATTAAAAATCTACATAAAAGAAGAGGAAGAATAAAAAAAGAATATAATAACTTTCTATACCTTAAATCTTAATGATCATCGATTTTATTATAATGATCAAAAGTGCGCAACGTTTATAATGAGTTGTAGTTAGCAATAATCGTAAAGAATTAAATGTCTTTAACTTGATAATGATTGTTAAAAAGGAGATAGTCATGACAGAACATGATGTGGGAGTAAATAAGGGTAATAAACCATCATTAAAGTCCTTAGGGGTAATGATTTTAGTTATTAGTACAATAGAGCTCGTTGTAACAACTTTACTCTTTACTCAAGAGAATACCTCGTACATCTTTGTGATCACGCAAAATGTTGGGTTATTTGTTTTTTCAATAGTAATAATACTATTTTCTAATAAAATTGACTCTACTCCGCAGTTCTTAGAAATTAAAAAGAGAAAGATGTTTTTATGCTATTTTGCAATTTCTTTGGTTGTTGGATTCATAGGTATTATTTTATACATAACTAAAGTTCCAATACCTCAACCTAAATTTGATGAGAAAGGAGTTAGTATCTTTTATGGAATGCTGACAATATTGAACGGAGTAACCATTCTTAACCTTATAGTAAAATATCTAGGAGTGAGAAAGTATAAGGAATGGCAAGCGATTCATCAGATACCCAATATTTCGAGAGAGATGAATTTTGGAATCCTCTTCTCTATCGCCGCTTTAGTCACATATTTTGTAGCAAATCTTCCTCTCCTTGATGCAGCAATTAAAATTGAATCATACGCTAATCCTATTGATCCTAGTGTATTTACAATCCATTTTCTCATAGCTATTGCTTTGATATTCCTCGCTCTAGGGTTTTTATTCATCGGAATGACGTTGGAAGTGCTTTCAGGTTACGAATTATTAAAAATAAATAACCAATATAATACCATCCTTTAAAGTTAAGATGACTCTATTAGAGGAACTTTATCTTGATAACTCCCAATTGGTTCAATTTTTCCAAGCATATAATCTTGAATGGCTTTGACAGTCAGTGATTTCAATTCTGAAATCATTTTGGGTAACATAGTAGAAAAGAGTTTATCCATAGTATACGGCAAAACGTGATCCATTCGATCTATCATTTGTGGATACTTCTTAAAGTTTGGAATAACCAAAAATATGTATTCTTTTATTTCTGGTAGCATTTTATGTATCATCGCAGGCATTATTAGTTGAATCATTTTCGGTATCACACAAGGGAGTTTTCCCAAAAACCCAAAGATAGGACTCATAATATAGCTCAATCTGGTCACTTTCATGATATTTAAGAATCGCTTTAGTGTCTCAGGCATCGCTTCCATCATCTCAGGTCTCATTAACAAAATCATTTCATTTAGTCCATCGGGGGTCATAAACAAAATAGCTGGTTCAAATATGTTGAACCAGATATCAAGAACTGTTGGGGTCGGATCATTAATAGGTTGTTCTCCCATTCCAGTCAGAATGATATCAGTGAGGTCTTTAATTGGAATATCAATGTTATTTTTTTTGGCTCCTATTCGCAGCTGAAACTCACAACATGGACAAGTCGTACAAATTTCTTCTGCCCCAGTGGCTAGAGCTTCTTGGAGTCTAATCTTGGCCAATCGATCGGATGCTTCCCAATTACCCATTCTTGTTATAACAGAACCACAGCATAAAGATTTATCTCGATTATGTTTCATCTCTCTAAGTTTTAATCCAGGAATAGCATTCAGCACATTTCGAGGATTTTCATAATAATCAGAAGGACGAAACAAGTGACAACTATCATGCCAAGTTACCTTCTTCTCATATTTCCCTGAAAACCTGATTTTCTCTTCCATAACAAGATCATCGAAAATACTTGAAATATGTGTCAACTCCATTTGATTCCAAATTTTCTTTAATTCAGGCTTTTCACTTGCCATTTTTTCTATAAATATCGGATAAAAATAGGCCATAGAAGTATAACATGCTGGACAAGAAATAATAAGTTTATTAATACCATGTCTATAAATATTTCTTATATTTTTCTCCATAGTTTCACTGAAAACGTCCCATAAACCAGCCATCATCATAGGAGCTCCGCAACATCCCTCATCATTACCGAGTAGAGTAAAATCCACCCCTCCAGCTTTTAAGATCTTCGTTGCCCCCGATGCAATGTTTGGCATTATGTAACTAGCAGTACAACCACTCCAATAACCAATATCAGTTTTTCTACCAACGAAAGGCTTGATTTCTTCTGGGATCCAGTCAGTACGACGGTTTGGATCGTGAGCCCAAATATTATTTCCAGTTACAATTCCTCCTGCCATCAAATAGAATGCTGGGATTGATGGATATTGTGTATGGTTAATTACAATACCCCGCATCTCTTCAAATAATGATTCAATTGAGATATTCAACTGACAAACATCAGGTTGCTCACAGCGAAAACATGTAGTACAAAGTAGAAATTCACTTACTATCTCCTCTGTAAGTTTTGCCTTGCCTTTAGCTAGCTGAGTCAAAAAGTAAAATTTACCACGTGGAGAAGCTATTTCTAATCTTCGTCCTTCAAATATAGTACACACTTGGTTACAATAACCACACTGGGCACAACTAAATGCTTCTTCAATAAGTTGGTCGGGGATATACTTTGCTCGGCGCCTTCCATGTAAACCACGTACAAAAATCTCCATTATAGGAAGGGTGGAACGGATAATAGGTAGGTTTGCCATAAACATAGCAAGCCATAGAATTTTTGCTTTGGGAAACAATACTTTACCAGGATTTAGGAGATTTTGTGGATCTATTTTATTTTTAAACACCCTTAATTCCTTAACTAGATCTTTACCAAATACATTCGTGGTTTCTGAGGTAAAATAGAGACCCGTTCCATAAGATCGCCCCTCAAACTTTTTTAATATTCGAATAAATTTTAAGCTACGTGAAAAACTCAACGGATAGCCCCATGATCTTTCATCTCCAAGAGTGAAACCAAGAAGAACTACTTCATTTTGTGTTGTCATCGTTCCCTCAATAGCGATATTTCTGATTTCTGATTCAATTTTCGTCAATGCTTCATTTAAGCGGTCAATTTTTATAATTCCCTCTGAAGGAATAAGTGTTGGCCCAAGACGTTTGAATCTTAATGAATTAAAACGTTCCTCCCATTCAAGGGTAGCAAGAATGCGTTCTAGTTCTTTTCCACCAAATTTTTCAGCAGTATGCACAACAACTCCACGTACTTTTTCCAAATCTTTTGAACGAACGATAATTATAATAAAATAAAGATCTTCTGGAAGAGGTAATTGATATCCCTCAAATCCCTTAAGAAAAATCTTTTCTCCTTTATCAGGGAACCCTTTAATAGTCCGTAAAATCTGTGATGGTTGTGTTTCTACTGTTAAGTTTCTTAACCTTAGTGTTTGGGGTGTAAAAAACCCAATATTCCAAATAGGGAGTTCGTGTCTAGCTATCTCCTGAATAAATGATTGTAGTGCTTTTGAGGTTGGTACACCAACACCTATGGGTTCATGTTTTGTTATCTCTTCAACCTTAATCGTAATCTTCGTGATAATCCCCGTAATCCCTTCTAAACCATAATAAAACCGTAATTCGTCTCCCATAACTGTTTTATCTAATCCTTCGAAACTTGTTACTTCAATAGAGTGAATTACATTTAGAAAAGATCCATTTTCATAAGAACCGATTCCTGATCCACCCATTGCAAAAAATCCCCCGACAGAGCTCCCTGGAGCGGACGTAGGGTACATTTTAAGTCCTAAGGCCTGTTTTTCTAATTCCTTTTCTAACTCTCCCCAAGTAATTCCTGGTTCTACAATTACAAGATTTGCTTTTCTATCAATACTTATTACCTTTCGATACCAAGAAAAATTCAAAACAAGCCCTTTATTGATTGGTACTGCTCCACCATAACCAGCAGTCCCTCCCCCCCTTGGTGTAATAGGAATATTGAACTCTTTCGCTATTCTTAAAGCTTTGTGAATGTCTTCAATACTTTCAATTCTAATTACAGCCTCTGGAATCGTCTTCAAGAATTTTAGAATTGGGGATGGAATGACAGAAATATCATGAGCATTCAATTGACGTTCCGCTTTGTCGAAAGATACTTTTCCAGCAAATTCATTCGTCAATCTTGAAATAATCTTTGATTTCATTTACTCTATAACCCTTACCTTTTCGTCATTTGACTCACGATATAAAAACCCTTTGAGTGTTTAAAACAGCTAATCGTACCTGTATGTTTTATTAAAGCAAGAAAAACCGAGTAAAGTAAATGCAGGATTGGAACTAAGAATTCCTGAATGAGCCCGGAATAATCAATTAGAAATTATTTACTAGACTAAGATGAGAGATGGAATATCAGATGGATTTAATTTCTTAAATTTAAATCAGTATGGTGCACTTTTCTCTTTTGCTGCTTTAATAATATATTTTGTAGTAAATCTTCTTCTCCTTGACACAGCAACAAAATTTGAAACGCCTGCTAATCCAAGTGACCCTAGAATATTTACGATCCATTTTCTCATCGCAATCACTTTGATATTCATTGTTCTAGGATTATTGTTAGTTGGGATAAAACTAGAAGCGCTTACCTGTTATGAATTGATCAGAAATATAAACAACAACTAAGCTGAACTCCTCGATTATTTCGTAAATTAAACATCCATATTTTCAATAATAGTTGCTAATCCTTGTCCTCCTCCAACACATGCAGTAGCAACACCATAATGACCTTTTTTGTCTTTTAAAATACGTGCTAAAGTTCCTGTAAGTCTTATCATTGTTGATCCTAATGGGTGACCAATAGCTGTTGATCCTCCCATAATGTTAACCTTTTCTTCTGGAATATTGAATTTATCCATACAATTTAAGGTTACTATACAAAAGGCTTCATTAATTTCCCAAAAATCAATTTCCTCTGCAGTTAAATTGGCATGTTCAAGCGCTTTACGTGTTGCAGGGACTGGGCCGCGTCCCATAACTCTTGGATCAACTCCTGCCCATCCAATTGATACAATACGAGCCATTGGTTCCAAATTTCTTTTTTTTGCTTCTCCTGCTTCCATGAGAATGGCTGTTGTGGACCCAGCATTCAAGGGAGATGAATTTCCCGCAGTTATCACTCCTTCTTCTGTACATTCACGTTTAATATATCCTTCTTTTCCTCCATTTTTCTCTAAGTAGAAAGGAACAGATATTCTACGTAATCCAGCCACCCCCTCTAACGTAGACTTTCTTGCTGCCATATCTTTATCGATGGTCATTGGAATGTCAGGATTTCCTTCTGTATGTCCTTCAATTGGTATAATTTCTCCACCATTTACTCCAGATGTAAACCATTTCTTTTCTTGACTTTTAATAGTTAAATTATGTGATCTCACACCAAACTTATCTAAGTCTTCTTTAGTGAATTTTGGAATTTCCTCTTCGTATAATCTTTGAGCAGTTTGCAACATATTGATTGAATTTTTCATATCATATTCAGGATTGTAGAATATACTGTTTTCATCCTTAAATCTCTCTATCGCAGGATTTATTCCGACTCCTCTCACTCTTGTCATATGTTCGAAACCTGTGGCTAATGCACATTTAGTATATCCCGTCATTATCTCCATGGCCAACATGTGCATTCCAGCTCCAGCGGAGGCACATTGTTTATCGATAAAAAATGATGAAACTTTATCTGGGAATCCTGATAAATATAGGGGAAGTTTTCCACCATAAGTCCAGTTTTCTAATACACCTGAAGCAACTCCTACAGATACTTCCTCAATATCACTTCTAGATATCCCTTTATTTGCTAGTTTTCCATCAAAGAACTTCATTAATAACTGAGCAAGTAATTCGTCTCCACGAATCTCACCAAACACATCTCGCTCAGGTTGATTCGGTCTAGATCGTGAAAATGCAGTTCGGGCATAATCAATTAACCATACATCTTTAAAATTCATTCAAATCCCACAATTACTTTTATTCCGCTTTTAAAATACAAATTTATATTTTTTATCATTTCTGAGCTTTTCTAGTAGACAAAGCATGTCATTTTCCTCTGAACTCGGGCCTTCTCTTCTCAAGAAATGCCGATATTCCCTCTGCAACGTCTTTACTCTGTGAATTAATTGCATAACCCATTTGTTCGAATTGTAAGCCTATATTAAGTGGTATTTGAGTACCATAGTTAATACTTTTCTTAATTAGGAATAAGCTGTTCGTTGCAGAATTTCCTAATCGCGAAGCTTGTTCGTGAATGAAATCTTCAAACTGATCATCCTCAACTAGGAAAGAAAGAACTCCCCACTCAAACATTGTCTCCGCAGAGAAATGTTCACCAAAAAACATCATCCTCTTTACTCTCATTTTGCCGAGGTTTCTTATTAATCGTTGAGTACCTCCATTTGCAGGGAAGATTCCACGCTGCACTTCAGGAAATCCAAATATTGAGCGTTTAGAAGCAATAGATATATCACATACTAGAACTAATTCAAAACCTCCGCCTAAAGCATAACCATCTATAGCAGCGATAATGGGTTTAGGGAACTCCTCGATTAAATCATAATATTTATGCCTTCTATACATTGCATGACTTTGATGTCTCAAATTGGATGGATCGAGGTCAGAACTTCCTCTATCGGAGAGATCCGCTCCTGCAGAGAATGCGGGTTTCTTTAAATATTCCTTAGTTCCTCGTAAGACAACACATCGGACATTTTGCTCAACTTCTACAGCTTCTAATGCTTCAGTAATTTCTTTCAATGTTTTGATTTGAAGAGCATTCAATTTTTCAGGGCGATTTATTGATATTACAGCATATTGGCCCTTTTCATTTCGTTCTATTGTCACATGTTCGAATTTTTTTCCATTTGACATTATTTAAGCCTCTTTCCTGATGAATTTTCTAGCTTATACAAAAATTTTTTTAGTCAAGAATAT
>JAEOSP010000632.1 GCA_016840305.1 Candidatus Hodarchaeota archaeon | reverse complement strand
TTTTTTTAACATGTTGTGTAGTTCTGATTCTTATAGCAATCATTATTGCAGCGATTCAAAAAGTAGCTCACAACTATGCTGAATCGAGCACAAGACGGTTTGGGGAGTTAATAAAGTCCCTTATCCCCATGATCCTTCCTTTAGCGGTTGTAGCAATTGTATCAGGTATGATATTCCTGATCACTTCATTGATATACACTGAGATCATTATTTTGCTGCGTAATCTTTTTCCTTTAGTAGAAGTTCCTCATTTCGAAAGTACCATAGAGTTAACTTCTTTGGATATCCTTGCAATAGCATTTTATCCAGTTATTGTGATTTTACTAAGTGGACCATACTTCTTAGCAATCAGCGCAATTGTTGTGGATGATGCTGGCATAAATGCTATTGTAAGCGCTTGGAAGCTCTACTTCAGCAAATTACGCTCTATGATAATTGCATTGGTTATTCTATTTATTGTCGGTCTAATCAGTGGGATCATGATTTTCATGCCCATAACCGCGATATTTGTAGCAAGCTCTAATATAGGTATAATATTAGGAATTGGATTCTTTCTAATGGTATTAAGGATCCTAATGAGCCCTTTTGTTGATAATTTTGTGTTTACGTCTCTTTACAGTTTCTATCAAGAAATCAAAGTATAAATAAGATCTAGTAAGAAGGGAACTATTATGCAAAAAACATTAATCGCGTATGGAACAAGAATAGGTGCCACTGCTGACACAGCAGCCGTCATAGCTGATGTTCTTCAGAATCAATTTGATTTAGCAGTTGATGTTATTAATCTTGGAAAGGTAAGGCGTATCGATCTTACTCAATACCAAAACATCATCATTGGTTCAAGCATAGTGGCAAATCGTTGGACAAAGAATACTAAAAACTTTCTAAAGGAAGATTTTTTGAGTAAAAAAGTTGTAATCTTTGTTTCAGCAGCTGGTACACTAAATAGGGCTGCAGAAAACGGATTAAGTAAAGAAGAGGCAGTTATGGAAGCTATTACTAAATACATAGATAATGTAATACCTAACAATATTGAACCTATAGCTAAGATGGCTTTTGGTGGTCGGATGATTTTCTTTGGGAAAGAAAAATACAACAACTGGAATCGAGACACGATAGCCTCTTGGGCTGAAGAAGTTGGAAGATACTTAACAGCCTAATTGTCTAAAGGTTTCCCCGCTTCTATGAAGTGGGGATCTCCGTGTGAACCTTCCCGAGCAGTCTCTGGATCTTGTCGCTTCAATGACTAGCCAGGGACTCGATTATTTCTTTTTTGAAAATCCTCCATGATGAAATTCGATTTTAAACTCAATTTTCTGTTGTGAACAGTATCGCTCTATTTCTTCTTGGAGTTCATCCCATATTGAAGGGTCGTCTTTTATTTTTTTATAAAGATCTAATAAGTTGAGATATTTTCTCTCAATTAATTTGAAAATTCGTGGAATGTTGTGAGAACGAAAATTTAAATTTTCAAATTGATAATAATCCGTGAACTCCCGAGTTTCTGCAATAATTGCTTGATAATCTGTAATTTTTGGAAAAATCGGCGAAATAAACACATAAGTTGTTATATCGTTATTTTTTATTTCTTGAAGGGCCTTTATTCTGTTATAAGGTTTTGAAGCTAAAGGTTCGATTTCTTTTGCGAAATTTACATCGAGGGTATTGATTGAAATACCGACATGAATGTTCTCGAATTGTTTGAAAAGGTCAATATCTCTGACAACAGATCTAGATTTTGTTAGAATCAAAACTTGGGCTTTTGTGCTAACTAGTTTTTCCAGAATTCTTCGAGTATTTCTATACTTCATTTCCAATGGTAAATATGGATCTGTTACCGAGCTGATTAAAATCGTTTTACTGTCATATTTTTCTGGTTTAATCTTGTCTAATTTAATTTGCTTAACATCCAGGAACTCTCCCCAATTTTCCCCACCATGATTGGTAAATCGTTTCATGAATTCAGCATAACAATAAATGCAACCATGTTGACATCCGATGTAAGGATTAATAACAAAATCTATCCCTGGGATGTTGCTTCTTGTAATAACATTCTTTGTGTCCACAAATTTAATTTTCATTATCTATCATTGCCTTCCATAGAATTGTGATAAAAAGGAACATTTTATATCCCCTTGTAAATAATTTTGGGGATATACATCAGGTTTATGACATTCTTCCTGTAGATATTCTGTTAG
>JAEOSP010000631.1 GCA_016840305.1 Candidatus Hodarchaeota archaeon | reverse complement strand
TTGCACCCAGCAATTTTCCCACACAGATATCATCGAGATATGCACCTACAAAGATCAATATTGCTGATCCCAAAATCCACTTCCCATAACCAAACAATTCTCCTGTCTTACCCAAATCCAACCGAAGAAATGGTCTATAGGGGTGTATTATATAACTCACAACGCACCTTACAAAATTTCCAGCTAATAAACCGAACACAAGGGCCCAAACACTTTTTAATATAAATGCAGTAGAAGTAGCGACAAGAAAGTCAGCTAATGTGCCGCTAAGTTCATAAACAAATTGTTTGTTAAATTCTAATTCTTTGTAAAAGTAGACGGTACCAATATTAGTAAGTCCCTGAAGTAGGATTGAAAATCCGATGACTTGAATTATAATCTTTGCAGCTGGTTCCTTGAAAAAGATGGCTGCATAAGGTGCAATGCAAGACAAAATGAAAAATAGAATGACCCCTCTTAAAATTAAAACTGTCCAAGCTGTATTGAGGTATCCCTCTATGTTTCTTTTCTTTTGAACTAAAGCCTGGTGAAATCCTGTCTGCGAAAAAGCTTCTAAGGTTGACATTACCAACAGCGCTATCCCCATCAATCCAAAATCGGAGGGCGCCAAAATTCTCGCAAGAATTATAAGTCTGGCTATCGTAAATAATTGACTGCATCCTCTTAATGCGAATACCCAAAAAGCACCCTTGACAACTTTTTGGGAAAGGTCTTCATCGGTTTTATCAGGTTCCACCAAAAATCCAATAATCTTCTTAGTTTCTTGCTCCCAAATAATGCTTCAGATAGAGTTCGTCTTTTATTAGTTCTCTGTTTGCAGCAAATAAGGGGGGGAGCATCACCTCCAAAAATTGAGAACAATACAGTCCTGAACAGAAAGAAGGCGTTTTGAAAAGAAAGCGATGCTTTGACAGTTATCAATTAACATTTAAAATGATCTAGTTTTGGCGGAAAGTTCAAGATATGGGCAGGGGAAAATTCCATAATATGTTCTTATTTCTCGGATTTCTGCTATTCCAAAATCAAAGTCAATATTTATTTGTGTTATTCAACAATTCTTCGACTTCACCCAATCCACTCTTACGAAATTTTTTCTTTTTGAAGTAGGAACTGTTAGATAATTCATTTTTTATCAATTCGGTTCTAATTCTAAAAAATTCCAAACTCTCTCTCATGGTGAAGCCTTTCGATAGAAATGGAAAAAAGGCATACATTGGAGAGTAGTTATAGATCAATGCCGCCTTTTCAATTCTAAGTATAAACTCTTTCAATAATTCAGAAGCCCTTAATGCATCCATTGTAGGTGTTTTCCATAGGCAATAATCATAGCCATCACCGAAAAAAGTTATGTCATGTTCCAGTTGTTCATCATATATAATTGAACCAGGAAGCAGGTAGAATAAGAAAACCTTGTATAACTTGAGCGGTGAACTATTAATCCAGGCTATTGTGTTTCTTACAGTTTCATCTGTCTCACCGGGAAAACCTAACAAAAAGCTTCCATAGGCTACAATATTGTGCTTATTCAATATTTCCAAACATTTCATATTTGTTGATGTATTAGTTTGTTTATTAATAAGCTTCAGAATACGGTCATCTCCACTCTCTAAGCCAACGCACAGGACCCTACAGCCAGTCTCTGCCAAAAGTTTTGCGTTGTCTTCATTTATGGCACTTGCCCTTATAGCTGCAAACCAGTTGAAATTGAATTTTTCTTCCAACATCATTTTGCAGATGTCCCTGATTCTTCTCTGACTGATCGCAAAGTGGTCATCCGTAAAAGCTATATTTTTTATTCCAACAGAACTGATTTCCTTGAGTTCTTTACGTATACTATCTACAGAGCGTTCCTTAAATTTAGGGCTTGCCTTTGGAAAAGTACAAAATTTGCACTTATAGGGGCATCCCTGGCTTGACCTAATGAATGCAATATCCCGACTAACATCAACCACGTTAGCCCATTGAGGATAATCCGAATTAATATCATGATACTTACCAATTCTTTCGGTATATTTGACCATGCCATTATCTGAGTAAACAATGTTTGGTGTATTTCTGAAATCAGTGTTGGCGATAATTTTTTGCAGAATTTGGCTAAGTGTGTCTAATCCATACTCTTCTAAGATGAAATATACATTCTCTGATATTATTCTTTCGTATTCAGTTTGGAGTTGTCTATTAGATTCAAGCTTACTCAGAAGAACACTGCTTCCAACAAAAACAGGGACATCTCTATTAGTTTTGCGAATAAACATCATAATTCTCTCGATTTGCTTCCCGTTTAGAAATGTTGCAGAGATCACTACCGCTAATGGATTGTCATTTAAAATTTCTCTTAGCTTGGATTCATTACCTTGAAAATTGTCAATATTTATCGGTTTGTAATTGTGCTTCAAGAGATAATCATAGATATGTATAGATGTGGATGAAGGGATACTTATCGGGTCAAAAAACTCGGGGCTTACAGATGGTGCGTAAACATATCTATTTCCATTCTTAACGTAGTTTAGGAGATCGAACATCCCAAAACGATGATTTCCAATCCACTCTGGTATTTTGATATTGCTCTCAATTCTTGCCTTAATTTCTTTTGACGGTGATTTGTCCGATAGACGCTTATTAAATTGTGTTTGTTTTATGTGACTACCCCAAGATAGTAATCCCCTTAGGGAAGTCTTCTTAATGTCAACTGTAATATCTTTGCTCCTGCATATTATTATAACATTACGATCTTTCATGTAGTCATCCTTATCTTAGACAGACTATACCATTATCACCATCAACAAATATGACCTGGCCGTTCTTAATTCTTTTTGTTGCGTCGAACAGATTGCCAACAGCGGGTATCCCTAATTCTCTGGCCACTATGGCGCCATGGGAGAGATAATTTCCCATATCTGTTACGACAGCCCCTGCGAGTGTAAAAAGTGGTGTCCAGCTTGGATTCGTTGATTGTGTTACCAGGATATCACCGAAATTGAAGGAATCCATTTGATTCGGATCGATAATTACTCTAGCCACTCCTGTATACTTGCCACTGCTCAATGGCATACCAGTAAAATTTCTCCTGATTTCGGAAAGATAGGGTACTTTGACTTGGCGACCATCAGCATAAACCCTGATTTCTTTATAAGCTTCTTGCTTTCCACATTTTTCCCAGTTTTTCTTCCTTGTTATAATTTTTCCAAGAAGTTCTGATGGAATAGAATTGTCTTCCAATTGCGATATCTCTTCCAAATTTAGAAAAAAGACATTTTCTATTGGATCTATTGCATTCTCATTAGCAAATGCCAAGGCTTGCTTGCGAATTTCAGCCATTATTCTAACAAGTTTCTGTTTGATGGATTCACGCCAAATACTGCATTGTTGAACGTGTTTAATATAGAATCTCAGGGGAAGATGGTACAGAAGAGGTGTGCCTTTCAGAACAACCC
>JAEOSP010000630.1 GCA_016840305.1 Candidatus Hodarchaeota archaeon | reverse complement strand
CTCAAAATCATTCAGACCTTTATAGATCATATCTTTTATCCAAGTAATAAAGGCATTATCATCCCATTCAATCGATACACCTATCCAGAGATCGAGCCAGAAAAAGACACCGACAAAATCCGCCCCAGCCATAGCTGTTTTTGCTCTAAATCTCGCCAACGGTTTATCCCAAACTATACCAAGGGCCTCAGTTGTGAACGCGCCTTCCAAATCAGTTAGGAATTCAGCAACCGCTAAGTCAAATTGAAGGAGGATATAGTCGATCCCACCAGTGAAGAGATCTTTGACGGTGTGGAGATAAATAATTCCTTGTTTTGCTTGGTCTAAGTCGGAAGTGGTAATATTGGGGAACTTATCGGTTAGATTTTGTTCAACGTATAATCTTAAGGCTTCTATTGTCAGTCTTTCGTCATAAAAATTGAGTCCGCCGAGGACGTTTCGTCCCACCATAAACGCGAAGAGACTTTGAATAACTTTCATTGTAATGGTGCTATCTACTTCAAAAACCTCATCAAAGAACAGAACTCCCGCCTGCATGACCACCGTCCGAAGGAATGTCTTCACGGAGTTGCCTTCTCCCATTAGGCTGATTTGTGCCGTTGTGGCTAAAAATTCCGCAAATACACGTGTTGCTATAACCGTTGAATTACTATCGTCCTGTGTATACAGATTAATCAGTTTAGCCAGAGTTGATTTAATCATTTGGCCAAAAAGCTCTTGATTCTCATCAAATGTGAGACCTGTCGTTGTAGTTTCCTCGTTTTCCAGTATAAAACCTTCAAACATAGTAATATCGTCAACGAGAAGTTTTTGCGCGGATTTAGCATCTTTCATTAACGCAAAAACACTAAATATTGCATCAATGACTGTAAAAAGGATTTCTTCTCTTTGACTTGAGGTGGTCACGTTCGCATCGTTCGATACAACGTTCAAAAACACTTTACCCCAGGTTCGCAAATCCGAGGCACTTGGTTCACCAATGGTTGGTACCCAGATTGCCCCTAACCATGCTAGAGCATCTACTAGGGCCAAACCTTCGGATGATAAAGGCAGATTATATGTGATAAACAAATTTGTGATATCTGAATTAAGGCTGTTTCGGTTAGTTATGAGATCTACTGATGCATCATTGAAAGTGGCCTTCAGATCGCTGACAAGATTTTCCAGAGAACCTCCATCGAGTGAAGGTATCGCAGCAGATATGAGTTCTTTGAACAATTGTACGGTAGATTGTTCAGTCCAATAGTTCATCCTGCCACCTTCTGAGCTAAACTGATCATATAACACCATAGCTAAGTGATAAAAGCGACTGATCACCTCAGAAGCACTTTTTTCGCTTGTTGTCAATTCTAGATTGATTGTTTTATTGAAGAGGTATTCCACCGTAAATGGGATCTCTTCTAATAGGTCTTCAAAGTTCCCATTTATAAGAGCTTTAACTAATGGAGTGATTATATTCATGATTTTAGCTGCATTTATCATATCTACTGGATTTGTTCCACCGGTTATCTCTGTGAACCAGCTGTATGTAGTTAAATTGAAAATTTTTTCCATTACGAAGATGACAACTTCGTTCATAGGGTCAAATTCAGTTTCGGCATCATTGGCTTGCTGTTCCGCTAGATTTAGACTGTCATTCAGTTCTATTGGGTTGAGTAGATCTGTTTCAAGAGTTGACAGCATTTTATTCATAATTGTAGAATTGCCCATCCCTCCAACTGTATCGAAGATTGTGTGTAATAGAGATTCAGCTAAATCGAAAATATCCTGAGGGTCTCCTCGAAGAAGGTGGTATGCCTCCACAAATTGGGATAGAAAGGGTTTGAGAGCTATTGGAATCGGTGCATCTGCAGTAACCATTTCTAATAAACTTTTCCATGTCTCCTTCACCTTTCCTGAACCTTCATTGCTATTACTCATGAATACACTGAGCTGTCCAATTAAACCAATGATTTTTAAGGCCACATCGTTATTAAGCCTTATTTTATCCCCAATAAACGTTGGTACAAGTGCTAGAATTATATCAATTATATCACCTGGAGGCCCTTCGAGTCCTGCAGATTTGGGAATTGTGCCAAGCAAGAAGGGACTAATACTCCGAGAAGAATCTTGTTCTCCGGCGATTTGTACTATACTTTCTGGATCAGATGATTGGAAAGAAGGATCCGTCGTATTATCAAAACGTCTAATAGACCCATCTGGAAGCACTTGTTCTATATCTGCTGCATTAGAAATTTCTTGTTCGAAAGCTCTTCTCCTTGCGTCTACGTCCTCCTCACCAAGTGGATCGGGTATATTGTCTGGATCAATCACACCATTTACTAGTCCATTCATGTTATCAGCAAAATATTTGACTCCCAGTATTCTAAAATCCTCTGCTACCTTTTGATAGGTAGGATCTGGATCCAACGCGATAATTTCTCCTATTTCCCATAGGTTGTAGAAAAATGATTGCTCAGCCCCTATAACTGCACTGCTTTCAATATGCACATGGGTGTGTTCCACGGGTACTACTGCTCTTAACCGATCTGTTGATCCTGATCCGAGGATATGATATGATGCTTTG
>JAEOSP010000629.1 GCA_016840305.1 Candidatus Hodarchaeota archaeon | reverse complement strand
TATAATACGCCTATCCCATGTAGGTACTTTCAATTGACATCAAAAGCAGACCATTTTAAAAAGACCTGGGGTATAACAGCCGGAGGATCTGTAAAAGTGGGCTGGGATGCGGGAGTTACGCTCTCTGCAAAACCAGAACTACAGTTTGGATATGGAGTAGGCGTTCAAGATGGAAAATGGGGAATTGAGCGTTCAAGTTGTATTGGTATTGAAGGGGGTATTGGTGTTGGGGGAGAACCCGGTTTTTCAATGGATGTAAGTATGAATGACCTATCACTCTCATTTCCAGCAAAAGCAGGTGCATCGGGCTCTGTACATGCGGGAGGGATGATAATGCAATCAGATAAATATGAATTCACTGACCCGTTTGGTGATGAATTAGATAATTTTGCCGCTCTGTTAGTAAATACATTATTTGAGACGGCAAATTTAGATAAGGCTGCTCCAGATATGTCTTTATTATTAATACCAGAAATGCAAATTGAAGTTGAAAAAGCATTAATGGGCGTGTCATATACTGAAAAACAAACAGAGTATTCATATGGGCTAGGTGTTACCGGAGGGGGTGACCTTAGAGTAGGTATTGGTGATGGTCTTATTGGTGTTGGAGGCAATCTCGATTTAGGTGGAGCTTTCTATTTAACGAGTTATCCATCAAATCCTAATTATATTGGTCTTAAAGGAGAGTTTAAACAATCTGGGGGTGTTGGAATCGGAGCATTTTTAAAAAAACTCAATCTTGGTTTTAGTATTGATTTTGACACAGTTGAAAGTATCGAAATTGTGATTAATAAGGAGGTATGGTGGCAACCTAGAATCGAGAGAATTATTTTTAAAACTCTTTTACCAGCGCAATTCTGTTACAACTTTCTAAAAAATAAAGGATTTCAGAATTTTATTACATATGATGATTCTTTAGTTGAGACTACTATTATCTATGAAGCAGATGATATTATGAAAGCATTAACTAAAGAAATATCAGATTTCATCTACGGATTCTCTAACGCTAATCTTCATGGGCTTTCAGAGGATTTTCTTTCAGTTCTATTCCTTGGTGCGTCTTCTCTAATGTATAGTTTGGTAACTATGAAAGATAATATGGAGAAGATTTCATATGAATATAAGTTTTTAAAAGATGAGGGTTATTTAGATGTTGGACTGAATATTGGAGGCTCTTTAGGTCCTGAGTTAGAGGTGGACGGGTCGGTGAAATTAGAAAAATATCGAGAATATATTATTGAAAAAGGTATAATCCATTATGGTAAAGAATATTCTATTTATAAAAATAATGATACCATAATCACTTGGGGAGACTCTTTCATACTCCTAGTATTAAACGAGGTACAAGCGAATTGGGATACATTAAATATTACAGGTGTATTAAAAACCGCAGTAAAAGCAGGAATTGCACAGTTTATTATACCAACAGCAACATGGTTTACTGCATTTGCAAGTCTATTTGGAGAAGGGAGCAAGGAGTTTGCGCTTAGTGTTGTTGGATGGATAGGGGAAAATGTAGTAGGGTGGACTGCTGATTTTATCGTTGAAATTATAGAAGAAACCATTTTACAATATATTTCCTGGGAAGAAATGATGATAATATGTAACTTTTTAATCAGAGTGTTTAATCATTTGCAAGAACAAGTATTAAATATGCTAAATAAGGCGCTGGAAATTGGCCGTCAATGGGCAGATGCTGTAGCTGCATTCATCATTAATGCAGCTGAGTTTATATCTGAGCAATTAATCCGTATTGTTTTTTATAATTGGCAGGTAATTCTTAGTGTTCTGAATGGAATAACTTGGCTAGGCGAGACAATAATTGAAGGATGGAATAACTTCTGGGAAGGTGTCGGGAGCTACTTTAATGAGGGTATACAACATGATATGGATTTGCATGCATATGATTCAGATGGCAACCATGTTGGTATGAATTATAATACAGGCGAATATGAAGTACAAATCGAAGGTGCTATATACAGCGGAGATATGCCTGGTGGTCAAGAATATATTCTTATACCAAACAGAACGGATATCGTTTTTATGGTCTGCGCAAAAGAGGCAATTGAGGACATTGAATATTATAATATTACAACATTTTTCATGAGCAATACCTCTACAATTTTTGACGAGCAACAACATACAATTACCTCGGGAGAGTCTCAGAGCTATGCTGTACTTTCCGTGAACGGAACAATCTCATTTGGTGCCTATGACATTAATATGATGAGTTCTGGGCTATTCCAGACAGATAATCTTATTCTTGAGGTAATTGGTTCCGAGTTGGATATAACGGATACTGATGCTCAAAATAATCAGATTTCAGAAATTATTGCTAAGTTTCAGGATCCTACATCTGCATGGACGAATTTAACAATGACATGGAATATCGAGAAGAATTTATGGGAAACTAATATTACACTCGATATAGTGGGTGTTTGGACTTTAATGATTGAGATCAAAAATTCTGAAGGC
>JAEOSP010000628.1 GCA_016840305.1 Candidatus Hodarchaeota archaeon | reverse complement strand
TTCTTTTTAAGTTGGTCTAAACGAATTTCAGGGTGATTTTTCACAATGTATTTTCTAAGATTTTCAAGCGAAGATACCCTTCCTTTCGTCATTGTATAATTATGAGTTAATAAATCCCTTAGTTCAGCTGTTGTAAATCCTTTTGTATAAATCTTATTATGTGTTGGTGCTACTTGAAAAATTCTTAGCAGCGATCCATAGAATTTATCTTCAAGACAATTTTCATATGTTTCGAGTGATTTTCCCACAAAATAACCTCCAATATAAAGTTTTTAATAGTTTTATACTTTATATATAATACGTATTTTGATACACTTTCGGTAAGTATGCCGTTAAAAAGAAAACTTGTTAGTATTGGAAACTCAAAAGCTGTTGTAATTCCACATGATTACCTGGAATATTACCGAAAGAAAGGTAAAACCATCAAAGAAGTTGGTCTTGAAATCAATAAGAAAATTATCATACTTCCAATTTTTGAAGAAATAGAGCCAAAACCTGAAGAGAAGGATATTTCAAACATTGAAACACACATTGATTCTTTTTTTAAGGAGGTAAGTAAGAATGAATCGTAAGTGTAGGTTGAAAGATGATTGGATTGAAAGAAAAGAGTTTTGGATGAAACGAGGTGAATATGGCACTTGGATCATGTCTAAATAATCAGAATCCACATGTGGATAAGTTGGATGAGAAGGGCGGCCAGAGAATTTTGCCGTTCTCATCCACATTCTCAAAGAAAGACTTATCTTTTAATGTTTTGGATATCGTTTTGTCCCTTATCCCAGTATTCTATAATTCTTTTGGACCTGTATATCCTATTCTTGAAAACAATGGATGGAGGAGACATTGATCTATGAACTATTGGAATTACTATGACAGAGATATTGATTTCTCATCAGATGTTGAGATTAAAGAAATGGTATTCCAGTGTAAGATCTCGAAGTCTTTTATTCATGAAATCTGGAGATCCTTTAGACTTACCATCTATAGTTTCATATTGCAAAGTTTGTGGATATCAGAGAACTCATACTCTAAGTCAGATGAAAGTGGATTCCTGTATTTTTGAATGTGATTACTGTAAACAATATAATAAAGAAAAGGAGAAAAAAAATATGAAAACTGAAACAAAAAACCAGGATTCAGTAATAAATAATACTGAATCAAATAAGGAGAATACCAGTATTAAGGATTCTGGTGTTCAGAAGGCTGATGACAACAAAAGTATACCTGATATTTCAGACATATTACCTGATGGGGATATGTTCAGTCTCCCACTGTTAGATGAGTTTCTGGCTGGGGAAAAGAAAAAACAAGCAGTGCTTGAGGAAACAGAAATAATCAATGGTAGTTACTCTGATTTTGCCAGATTGAAATTTAATGGTAAAGAGTTTCGTAGCAATTCTAAAACTGTTGTTTCTCAGGTGAAGAAACTTTTGGAGCTGGAGATGATACCTGTAAGAGTTTGTGTTGCTGAGAAGATTGGTAAATCTGGTAGGAAATACTACACACTTAGAGGTGATGATAAGAATCAGTAGGACCCATATATTTTGGGTCTTAATCTGTTTTTTTATAAATGTTTTTGGAGGCTGGTGATCTAGGTTTTATGGTCCATGTTTGTTGTTTTTGGTGTGGAACGGAGGTTAATCGGAGCCCTAGTGCTCTTTCTAGGGTTAATCATGTTTTTTGCAGTAAGGCTTGTAAGAACAGGTTCGAGGAGATGAAACGTGAAACTATTAAGGATGCAGATGAGAAGGATAGGATTAGTAGAAATTTGAACTGTGAGTTTGAGCTTTGTAGAGAGGTTTATGGTGGTAATGATTGATCAAGGCTGAGAAAAAAGTTTTATTGAGTCATAATTCTGGTTGGTGTATCGTATATGATTTTGGTTTCCCCAGTGGTAATTACATCGTATTCAAAGCCGATACAAGGCGACCAATACAAAAACAACATTTGTCTAATGTTGCATATTGCGGTAGTCTTGAACATGCTTTAAATCGTTTATATCAGCAATTAATTATTGAACATGTTTGTAAGAACAAAGAATATCGTGGTAGTCTTCAAGATCTCAGAAAAGCAATTGATGAGGCCCGTAATGATTTCAGCAATTTGTTAAAACCTAGAGGGCAGAATAAATGAAAGTAGCCCTCTATATTAGAGTAAGTAAACAAGATCAGCATCCGGAAAACCAGATTATTAATTTAAAACAATTTGCTGAAAATCGAAAATATGAGATCTATAATGTTTATGTTGATAAAATCTCAGGAAGTAAAGATACAAGACCAGCATTATTTGAAATGATGGAAGATGCTAGGAGTTTTAAATTTAATGCCATTGTTGTTTGGAAACTAGATCGACTTGGTAGGTCTCTTCAGCATCTAATTAAAATTGTTGGAGCCTTGAAAAGATATAATATCGACCTTATTTGTGCTACTCAGAATATTGATACTACAACATCAACTGGAAAATTTACTTTTTATTTATTTGGTGCAATTGCAGAGCTTGAAAGAGAACTAATTACTGAACGGATAAACTTAGGGCTCGAAAGAGCCAAGTTGGAAGGCAAGATGCTGGGAAGGCCAAAAGGTAAAAAGGATACTAAACAAAGAAACAAAAGTGGCTACTGGCGAAGATGGGCAAAGAATGGTAAAAAATCATACCCTGATGATGAGGGTATGTTTTACTTCGAATGAGGTTTATGATGAAAAAACCAAGTGATTGTTTATCTTTGTCTATTAGTAAATCCAAGTATATAGTCACAATGTGGACACATATACATTGTTTCTTGACCAATAAAACCTGTTCCTTTATTTTCTTTTTTCACATCATTAAGACTTATATTTTGTTTACAGTATGGACAAATACCCATATTCAATTTCTCCTTAATAGAACCATATTACATCAGTTTATAAATAATTCGTTTTTGGAGGGTTATGAAAAATCAAGATGATTATTTAAACAATCATTACGATTCAGATCCTAAAGCATCAAATGATGTAATAGGAGGTAACAACAAAAAAAAATGGAAATTAGTAAATAGAATATTTATAAATGTATATGAGAAAGAGAAATTGTTACTGCAAAGGTAT
>JAEOSP010000627.1 GCA_016840305.1 Candidatus Hodarchaeota archaeon | reverse complement strand
TCAAATCTTTGGGGTTTACAAATCGTGAACTAATAGTAAGCACAATTTTCTATTCTTTGATCATCAGCTTGATTGGCGGGACTATTGGTTCCGTATTGGGTGCGATTATCGGAATAGGCCTAAGTGATTATATGATTTTTGAGTTATCTGGGATAAAAAAACTCCCAAGTGTAAAAACCTTAGGTGTAATTTCATTATTACCTGCAATAAGCTATTTTCTTCTTACCTGTGTTTTGACATCAGTAAGCTCCATCTTTGCTGTAAGAAAGATTTTCCGAATGCACCCATTAGACGCAATGAAACCGAAAGCAAAATTTCAACCCGGTAAATTGACATTATTTGAACGCATCATAACTAAGTTTCGTACCCTCTCTCCTCTCTCAAAGTTCTCAATTCGCTCTATCTTCCAAGAGAAGAGAAAATCTTACTTCATTATAGCGGGTATCTTTCTATCAACGTTTGTTTCATTCTTTGGGTCAAATGTCGCTATTAATTATTATTCAGGTTTTGATAAACAAATGGACTATCATCAAAATTGGGATATTCAGGTAATCTTTAGCAATTATCAAAATGAAAGCCAAATTACGGCTTTACTTCAAGAGAATGCAGGCCAGATTAACGAAAGTGAGTTAGCGTTACTCGTTCCAATTCGATTTTCACAAGACTTGTCACGAATTTACAGTTTGACAGGACTAACTCCTAATTCTGATATGCGGCGTTTTGACAATGATATGTTTCCAGAAGAAGGAGAACTGGTAATAACTAAAGATTTAGCACTTAAGTTTAATGTGAGATCGGGAGATAATATCAACATCAAAGTTTTAAATGAAGAATACACCTTAAAAATAGGAAACATTCTAAATGAACTCGCTGGATCAGGGATTTACTGTACAATAGATACAGCACGTATGTTAGTCCAATTAGAGGATAATAGCTCAAACGCTCTTTACATCAAGGCTTCAAATCCAAATCAACTTTCATCAAAAATTGAATTAGAGTCCCAGGTGTACAAAGTTATTAATAAGAATGATCTCATGGAAACTATTGATTTAGTTAACAGCTTAATGATGGTAGTAATTTTACTTGCATTATTTGCTGGTCTATTAGTTGGAGTTTCTATTGCAGTTACGGTAATTTCCATTTCGATTTCAGAGCGAAAATACGATTTCATCAACTTTAGAGCACTAGGAGTTTCAAACAAGGAAATATTTACAAATCTCCTACTAGAACTAATAATCACTGGAATTGGTGGTGTAGTTTTAGGTTTTATTGGTAGTGTATTTATGATAAACGTCCTGTATGATTGGGCAGCAACACTAGGTGTGATTTTTGTATTTGAATTATCGCCAGTTAGTATAGCAATAACAGTTGTGAACGTGTGCTTAGGAATTGTCTTGGCTACCTATTTCTCTCTCCGATCACTCTTTCGTACGACAATTTCTGAAGAAACTGTAAGTAGGATTATTGGCTAAAGAGACTTCTTTAGCATAGTTCCTCTTTTTTTTGTAAGGTTGAACCTTAAATGATCTTTTCCCGTTTGGGATAATTTCCATCGAAAATTTAATCTTACTAGGTAAAAATCTCTCCTCTCAACCTTATCAAAAACCAAGAAGCTATAGGTAGCAATTTTAGATTTGCCATTTCATCCAAAAAACTTTTCCACACAGTTTGGACACAAAATAATCGTTTTATCACCTTCTCGTTGGATTTCATGCTCGTGAGTCTCACAGATCAAGTTTTTACAGGTATTACAAGAGCTTCGTGCTTTTTCTGTTCTGCAGATGTAGCAATATTCAGTTCCTGCTGATACTTGTTTCATTAAAGATGGAAATAAGCGAATCTCAACCATATCAACAATATTTGGGGGGATTTCTTGTCTATTTAACTCCTCCTTTAATATTCGCCACGTATCAGTTGTTAGAGTCCGTCTAGTCCATTCCTCTAACTGCTCTGCTAAATTCTGGTATTCTTCCACTGGTTCAATAAATCGATTTGGATGTAGAACGACTGCAGGAGTAATGAATATTTGCTTTCGTCCATCAAGAATGAGTCCTCTTTCGAATACTATTCCTGCGTTCAACATAATCTTTAAATGATGGTTCAGGCTTGCACGATTGATATCAAACTTCTTGGCTAGTTCACTTTTTGAGATGAATATTCTTTTTAGGATATATTCATACAAATCTATTCGTCTCTCGTTATCTAATGCTTCAAAAATTTGTTTATATTTCTTAAGAGCCATTTTGATTAATTCCCAATTATTTGGAGACTCATAAAATTCTTATAACATCCTGAATTGTAGCCATTAGTTATTTTACAAAGGGAATTAAAAATGTTCTAAGAGTAAAGAGGATTATTTTTGCTACAAAAAAAAACATACGAAAATACGCTCTATAAAAGAAAGAAAATTACCACTTATTAAATTATAGTTATTCATTGATACTGATCTCTTGTTAGGTATTAATAAAGAAAGCAACCATTCATGACTTCGATTCGAATATACCGTAAAATTTT
>JAEOSP010000626.1 GCA_016840305.1 Candidatus Hodarchaeota archaeon | reverse complement strand
CCTTCTAAGTACTTCATAAACAGGAATCATATCCGATTGGAGCGGAGAAGCAGTTTTTGACACGGGTCTATACTGAACAGATGTCACTGTAAAAAGCTGTTTGATTTCTTTATCAATCTGTGAGTATACCCAAAATCCTGACATTAAATCTCTACTTTACCCTGCTTCATCGGCTCTCAAAAACCCTTTGATACGAGAACAAATAATCTGAGGGGTTATTCCAACCTTGTTTTTCGAGATTTATTGTCTTATATTTCTGGAATAATATTCGTTAACTCTCTAGAATCTTATTTTAAATTCATGAATAGATTGGGTATCAGGTAAAAGGATGTCAATTAACTCTAAACCTTGATCATTTTTTTCTTTTCGATTTGTTTTGATAGTTAGATGTTTTAACAGCTTTTTTAATTCCATAGAAGGGATATTATCTTCTGTTGGTAGTATAGAGATGCTATTAAAGCCATACAGCACTATTAAAAATTCTCTATAGTTTTTCCATTGAGGCAAACGTAGATTGATCAATATTGTAATATTATGGATAGATGGTAACTGCACCAGTTGTCTTAGTAGAAAAAATAAAATATTTTCTTTATTATTTATAATTTTGAGGTGTATTTCGCTTCCTAAGCACTTTATTCTCATAATTGGAATGTCTCGCCAGTAAATCTGACTTGATTTCTCAGAATGCTTGCAATAATTGTGTAGGAATTCAATATTCACTTGTTTTGTTTTCCCCTGCCCCAATAATACTTCAAGGAACTGAGTACGATAATCAAATGATGACATTGGCTCCTTAATGTCAAAAATTTTGCTAAGAACTTTACATTCCATTGTTGAGTCATGACTGAATTTGTCGGACAAAGAAAAACAATTAAGCTTTTTAAGTCACGACGGGATGAGTCACACATCCCCTATCCTGCAGATCAGAACAAACAGAATTTGAACTGAGCTTAGGGACTACTTGGTTATCAGTAGGTAAACGCTGAAGGATATTAAGGGCAGCATTATGATCAGCGTTCAGACGAAGGCCACAGGCATGGCAATGATGCAATCCTCGTGATCTTCGATTCCTTTTATCAATAATTCCACAACTACTACATTTTTGAGATGTATATGCCTCTGAAACACGAATAACAGTAATACCTACTAATTTAGCTTTATATTCAAGCATATGAAGAAATTTATGGAAGGGAATTTGGACAAATGATTGGTTAATCCGCTTTCCAAGTTGACAATGCTGTTTCCAAAGAGAATTATAACCGATAACAAGGGTGTTAATATTATTCTCTAAACAATGGTTAATGATGATTCGAGAGGTTTGATGGAAATAATCGTTTAACTTATTAGCACGGACACGATACATCCGTTGCATACGACGTGTAGTGTGTAGTTGATTGTTTTTTTTTGCTTGCGATGTATAATGGGCTAATTGCTTATTGTACCATTGATTGATAGTTTTTACCACCCCGCTTTTGACGAGTAAGCCGTCTGACGTAGCTACGAGGTTGGTAAGTCCAAGATCTAGACCAATAGCTCCTGGAGAATGATCTTTAAACGAATGAAACGGTTGGACTTGTGTTTCATACAGCAGCTCAATCACGAATCGATCATAAAAAGGTACTAATCGTGCACCAGTGCAGGTTTCTGCTGTTATGGGCAAATTTCCCACTGGAAACGTGGGAAATCCACGAGCCATTAAATTGCGTGCAAATAATATTTCTGCTCCTCGGATGCGTACCCGGGGACGTGGGAAGTTAAGCATGTGAAGACCATTTTTAGCTTTGTAGCCTGGAAGACGAGGTTTGCCTAGAAATTTGCTGGATTCCTTTTTCCATGTTTTTATTGCTTTGAAATAGCTTCTCCAGGTTTGTTCCACCTGACGGAGAACTTGTTGGGGAAGATAGCTATCAGAAATTTCTTTTAATGCTAGATACACTGGTTCATGCTTTAACTGATGATATAGGGTTGTATATTGTAACCACTTCCCTGTTGCAAAGAATTCTTGTCGTACCTGATATGTGGCATAATTGTACAAGTTTTTGGCCCGTGTACATAAATCCACAAAGATGGGCCTTGATTTCATTTGAATTCTTATGGTCAGTTGTGGTTGTGTGTGTTTCTTGGCTCGCATTCCCATTTTGTGTTTAACTATTCTTGTATTTAACTCTGTACCAGAGAGAGATCACCGAAAACGAAAATGATCTCCTTTTTTTCGAAATTTAAATTTGACGTTTGTTGGACAAATTTGATCATGTAATGACTAACTTTCCCTAGTATATGATGATTTTAGATACAACATCCCGCAGAAACCAGAATTAACTCATCTATAGACGCGCTTATCAAAGCAGGCCTTATTTCCGTTATTTATTAGAACAGGTTATCTTTCAATTATGCTCTGTAACTGGGAACTAAAAGCAAGAACTTTATTGTAAAGAGATGCAACAGGTTCATTTCTTTCACGCAATTGATTCTTATTAAAGCCAAAGAATAGAGCTAGACCACTATCCATTATCCTAATAATAAATACTCGTTGGTTTGATTCAAGAAGGGTTGCGGTTGTGTTTTGAGCTTCAGAATCTGACAATCTTGAGATTACGGCATCAAAAAACTCTTTTACTTCACCTAGTGAGATATGATCAAATTTTGATATATCCTCTATCTTGGTTAATGGAGCTCCTTCTTTCGTAAAAATCTGTGCCATATCAGCCATATTATGTTTAATGAAGGTTTCTAACAAAGGTCGGAGTGTTTTATGTGCTTCACTAGCATCAGCATAAACATCTCCCATAGCTTTGAAGACAGAGTCAGAAAATACAGATGTTTCGAAGTATTTGAGCTTTTTATTAACTCCTGCTTCTAAATATTCTCTAATTGTTCGTCTAACCTCATCTCTCATCTTCTTTGGCACTAAATCTGCCTTATGCTGAAAAATAAAGACTGATGACTCGGAACTATACTGATTCAGTTTTTTTAATGATAAATCGAGATAATATTTGGCCAGCGAAATACTCTTAATATCTACGGAATCAATTACAAATACTAGGGATTTTACCCCTCCAAAAATAATCTCTGAGAGTTCTCCAGTGAATCTATCAAGAAAAGCAGTTTGACCACCAAGATCAAAAATCGTCAATTCAGTTCCTGCAATTGTTTTTTGTTTTCTTTCATAATCGATAGTAGCATGATATGTGTCGTTCTTTGAGGGAATTTTTCCTTCTGTTACAACTTTTATTATCGTTGATTTTCCTGATTCTGCTAATCCAAGGATAAGGATTTTAGATGTTTTCTTCTTTGCTAAGTACGACATTTCACTCGAGCTCCTATTAAGCACCAATCTTCAAAATGATCCCAATTTTATTTAGTATCATCTCTCGTTCCAATGGATCTTGAACATCACGTATCGAAAATTCGTTTTTAAAACGATTCGTATTAATATTTGACACAGCTGTGCTCGCCAGAAATAATAGACGGTGAGGTATTGATTCCTTCAATCTGATAAGAAAAATCCTTTTAAGTATGGTATTGACCAATATTAAAACCGAACAGACTGATAATTCCACTCTCGGGTCGATTTCACGTGTTTTTCCCTCTGGGTCAATAGTGAAAAACTCAAGACCTCCTCTTTCAACAATATTTAACGGCTCTACTGGTTCCATTACTACGGTTGTCAAGTCAGGAGAATCTGTAATACCTTTAATTCTTTTTAAGATATTATCCATTATCTCTGGATCAGAAAGATCTTTTTCATACTTAATTTTCCTAGTTTCTTCCTGTAACGCTTTTTCTATCACTCTATGAGCCCTGAAAATGAGATCCCTTTTTTTTGAGTCAAAAAGTAGCCAGATTGTCGATTCTCGGCCGTGTTGATCAATTCGTAAGTCTTTAGTTTCTATTGGTGAAACTGGAAACGACATTGCTAAAGCTTCTAAACTAGGTGAGTCTGGAATAGGTATTGATCCATGTAATCTGTGATGTTGTCTTTCAGCTACCGTTCCCGCTCCCATAAAAAGAATGGTCATTCCTATAACACTTAATTTCTCTGCAGTGTCCTCTGAAACAGATGAGAGATTTAAAACAGGAAATGGTCCCCGATCGGTCATTGTTGTGACAATTAATCCTTCAATCATCCTATTACTCATCCTATTATCATTTTACCTTTATTTCAGACGCTCTAATATGTTTTCAGCGATGTTATTGCATCTTTCCTCTATCTCTGGATATGTAATATCCTTCAATGTTATAACAGCTTCTCTTCCAATCATAATAAGCTTATAATCCTCATTGATACGTTTTGTGACCATAAGAAAATCTTCTATTCGAATAATATCAACTTTGAATTGTGGTCCTAAATCGAACGTATTATAATGAGCCAACATGCGAACAATTTGTGGGCCTACTTTTGTTTCCCATCCCTCACTTTTTCCTACAGCAACTTTGATTTCTTGATCCTTTCCAATCAAATATGCACCCGAAAATCCAACCTCCTCCATTCTATCTTTGAAAAAACGTTTAATTTTGCGTAGTTGACTGTTGTTCAAGATCTCAGTCCTTTGATTCAATTTTTGACGGATCTCTTTACTATAAGAGGAGGCTCTGTTCATAATTTGTGTGAAAACTAGATTGGTTGTTCTCTGTTCATCAGGACCTTTTAGTGATACGAGGTAGGAAGTAATATCTGTTGGTACCATCTGCTGAAGAGCATTTTTAACATTCGTTTGAATTTTAGATCGTTCCAACTCGTTCGGAATCAAATGAGACCTATTAATTAGAAGAATTACTTGAAAATTTTTATTGATTCGATGAATTGCTGAGTATACCTCATTAAAATCAGCTTTCAAATCATCTAATCTTTGATAAGAAATATCATGTACGTAGATAAGAGTGTTTAACTTTAAATAGACTTTTTCCCTGAAAACTGGTAGTAGTTTTTCCAGGTAAGTACCTTCTTTTTTTTTGAATGCATTTGAAAGCCAGTCAAAATAAACCAGATTCTCACGAATTTTGAGACCAGGTTCTGCTCGTCCTAATTTTATCAACTGATTAAATAACAGATCCTTACCTGAATGTGATAAGCCAGCTAAGGTAATGAGATTTTGTTTCAAGCAGAATCCTCTTATATAGGTGTTTTTAACATTGTTTCAAGTTGATTAGATAGAAGTCGAACAGTTTCTTCTATTTCCACTAGCTTTCGGGTGGTTAACATAGATTTTTCATCTGATCCCATGAGTAAAAGTAAATAATGAGGGAGAACAACCATTTTGAATACTAAAATATCCCCTAATTTTACTAATTCTGATTTTGCACTTGGAATCAACCATAGATCAGCTGATTTATCAATTATTGTTATGATTTGTTGAATTTCGGGCAATTCCATCTCTGATGCACTAACAATAAAATCAGTATCAATTGATGATAATAATAATACTTCATCAAGGCGATTCATAAATTTCATGGCGTGTAAAACTTGTTGTACCGGTCTTAGTCTGAGTCGTCTCTGAATGGCTTCAAGATCTTCTTCCTTTTCCATAGTAGTCGATTCAGGAATAATCTCACTCGCTTCTGCAGTAATGCGCTTGAATGCTTCATGAATTGAAATATCGTATATTGAAGTTTGCAGAAAGGTTATGTTTCTTGTTGCAACAGCATCTTGAAACATCTCCATTAAAAATTCCATTCGCTCAGCTCGCTGAGTTAAATCGGGCATTAAATCTGTTTTATGAAGTAAAATATAAACAGCTGGTTGTACATCTGACATTTCTTCAAGACGGTTTGTTCCTTCAATAAAAGCTTTTAATGAGGCGGGAAATTTGTCTGGTGTCGAAATATCACAAATAAAAACTAATACTGCAACATTGCTGAAAATAAATGAGCTCATACTGCTAAGAAAACGCTTTAGAAAAACTTCCTGCCCTCCAAGATCCATAACGGTAATGGGTTCATCAGCAACTTGTTCTACT
>JAEOSP010000625.1 GCA_016840305.1 Candidatus Hodarchaeota archaeon | reverse complement strand
GGTAGTCTTTTTAACATTCGTAACATTCCACAACAGCATCCGCAACAACTACAGATAAAATCTGCATCTTGATTTCCTCCCGGTTGTAACACAAGACCTTCTTCTTGATTCTTCCTTAGCAGTTGAAATGCTTCTTCTCTTGTAACTTCTCTTCCTTGACCTTGTTCTAATAATTGAGAAGCAAATTCTCCCATTCCTAAACATAGTTCTCTTCTATCAGTTCTTTCACATGGTTCTCCTTGTATATCGTGTTTCTGTCTGCATATACAATCTACCACTAGGAAAGGTCCTTCATTTTCTGATACTAATGCTTCAACTTGATCATACGTCGCAACTGGATGAGATGGGGTAATTGATTCCTCTAAAGGAATTGTTCTCATTTGAGAGTGTTTAGTTGCTACTATCGACAACATGAATGGATCCGAATCTGTATAATCATCAATACGTTTGAGATAATCTGGCGTGACGTGTCCAGCCTTCAGCTCATATAAACCCACAACTAAGGGAGGAATAGCATACGCATACACTCCATTCCTCTTTCTTCGATATATACAATTCGCTTCAGTCATTGATTCTAGCATTTTCACTACATTTTCTTTAGAAAGAGTAGTTTTTTTCATACTATTAATGATTTTATCAATAGATTGGAATCTAAAACTCAAATTTAGAGCCATTTCGGCATGCTCGGGAGTGAAATGTTCTTGAAGTAATCGTAAATCGGACCCATCCTTAGTCTTCGGATATCCTACGGCTTGTTTATCTAAATGGCGCTGTAATTTGCGATAAATTGGGAGTATGTCTTCGGATACAGTAATTGTGGTTTACCTCGTTTTAATTACTCTATGTTAGATAGAGCCAGTAAATATAGCTTATGGTAAATAAAAATAGAGAGATTAAGAAGAAAAAGAATTGTACTATTTACGACAAACACCGTATTTCTTCACAGCATTTTCGATGGCAAGGACATTTTCATGTTTAGCTTCGTCAGGGATTCCTGCAATAGCACCATCAATCAAGTATCCACCACCATCTGCACAATCTTCAATGGTTTGTTTCACATAATCTTCGACTTGTTGAGGTGTTCCTGCAATCAGTAAAGAAGCTGGAACATTTCCTCTAATACAGACATTATCACCCATCATATCTTTTACTTGTTTCATGTCAATATCGTGGAACCAATATACCATTTTCCCTTTGTGTTTTTTAGCAAAATCTGCTAAGTACTCTAATCGATCACTATAACATCCTTCGTAGAATGGTACTGGTATAATTTCTCTCTCGATCATCCCTTCCATCATATAAGTTAAGCTTGGCCAATAAAACTCTTCAAATTGCTTATTGTTCATGAAACCATTGGCACCTCGATGGAGAGGTATAAAACACAGTTTAGGTACACCCTCTGAATCATCTGATTCATATATACTTTTACCGGAGTCCATACTTCTCAAAGTTGACCTTGCAAGAACGTCACAGAGCCTTTTCAGCTCTTCAGGATTTCGGTACATATCCAACATTGTCCCTCTCATCCCTCTAACTGAATCTGAGATTCGATCAAATGAAGCCATATATACTCCACCTCCCATACCACCAAGAGGAAATCCAAGAGATTCCATCTTTTTCTTATATGGACCCATGGTCATCAAATATGGAAGTAGTCTGATCTTACGAAAATTTACTTTTCTACCCATTTTTAAGAAATCATTATCAATAAGGTATAACCCCATATCCATTCCAGAACCCATAAACGCAAATTTGTCCAAACCTGGGAATTTACTGAAAGCACTGAGACCTGCATTCTGCTTCGCAACTATTTTTCGCAGAAAAAATCCCGTTGGATCTTCTAAACATTCTTCATATTCTTCAGCTTTCATCCATTCTCCTTCAATTGCTTGGAAAGGGCGGTTATCAGGAAGGCGGAAGTTAGGATCTGCTGCCCCAGGCCATTTGAAGTTTTGTATCCCGAGGACGTCATAAATATGACCAAATCCGGCTTGAAATACACCAGGGTATAGGTCCCAATCGTATCGTTTACAGATCTTGATTGCTGCGAGCATATTTTTACGCCCGTTGTACCATGCATCTCGATGACTTATTCCCGCTTGATTTGATATAAAAAAGGGATTCATTTGGGGGATTAATGGTACTCTGTCTGGTTCCTTTAAGTTAATGGCATCATTCACTCGTTGGATCCTTTCATTAAATAGTTGTTTTGTATGTTTAGACATCTATTACACCATCCATTTATCAGCTAATTCAATTGCTTTAACCGCACTTTCTCCATAAGCATCCGCTCCGACGAATTCTACAATTCTCTCATCAATTGTGCCTCCACCAATCATGATTTTTAAAGAATCTCGAATTCCGTTAGCTTTCAACTTTTCGATGATTTCTTTCATTGAATCGAAGGCTAACGTGAGAAAACCGCTCAATGCCAATACCTTGGGATTATGTTCTTTGATTGCTGCTATGAATTTTTCTGCTGCAACATCGACTCCCAAGTCAATAACTTCATATCCATTTACATCTAACATAAACCTGACTATATCTTTACCGATATCATGGATGTCTCCTGCAACTGTTCCGAGTACAATTTTCCCTTTGGACTTAGTTTCCACTCCAGATTTTAGTTTAGGTTGGATAACTTCAAAAATTTCTTTTAAAATTTCTCCACTCATAATCAATTCGGGTAAGAAGTACTCACGTTCACTGAACTTATCCCCAATGATTTTCATTGCGGTTTTAACATCAGCTAAAATTGTCAATGGATCTTCTCCACTGTCAATTCGTGTTTTCAGCTGTTCTCGTACAGCATCCTCATTTAAATCAACTAGTTCTTCAATAAATCCCATATTGTTCAACTTCAATAGTTAAATGATAATTACATAATTGCTGAACAATGTTTAATGAAGGCTTATAAAATTCTTTCTTCACTGCTTTTTTGTATTAATGAAATCCTACACTGAGATGTAATTTGATCCGTGTAACGTTTTCTTTATCTTCCTGATCGTTTCACTCTTTAAACTCAAGATGAATATCATTTCAACATCTTATCGTGAAATCAGGGCTGATTTTACCGAATTTAAACCTCAAACGTACCACCTAGATATATAATTGCGAACCAAACGCTCATATCAAAATCTATGAATATAGAATAAAATCATTTATATGTATCCGTCAAGGATATACCCCAATATAGTTGTATGATATATCACTAGGCGTGAAACAGAAATTTCACGAAAAATTTTCGTCTTGACCTTGTTTCTTGATATTGCGTCTTTGGTTAAGATCGTATACTAATCCTACTCCCAATAAAGCTAAAGTAGCAACAAAAAAACCACCTACTACATTTCCTAAATATGGTATAGGAATTACCCAAATCTCAAAGATATCTAAAATTGCCC
>JAEOSP010000624.1 GCA_016840305.1 Candidatus Hodarchaeota archaeon | reverse complement strand
TTTTCCACTCTCACTATAATCGGTGGTTGTGGCCCACCATGTCCGGGTTCGATTCCCGGCTTTGGCCCTTTCAATACCCTTCTTTTCCTTGACCAATTTTGCATTAATAAATCTCGATATGCCTTAAACATTAATATAACGCACTAATGGTTCTTTTGGGTTGTTTTAGTTAAGTTAATACGTATTTAGCTTAACAATTTCAATTCATAAACAACAATCTATTGCAAACACTCATTAAATGTATTTTCCTTTTATTAAAGGATTTGAAGGAAGAAATAAAAAGCGTCGGGAGGGGGATTTGAACCCCCGAGTTCTAAGAACACCAACTATCAAAGCAATTAGCAGCTCTCTAATCGTTTAGCAGGCTGGCTCCATTCTGGCCAAGTATGGACATCATGGCTTCTTACCAGGCTTGGATATCCCGACTTACAGCGTTAAAAGGTTTGTAATCCATTTCTAATTAAGTTTCGTACCATTCCTTTCACAATAGGATTTTAATTACAAATATGACCATATAGGCTTTTGTTACGAACACCTATCCATTCAAAATGAATTGAACAGAGGCCCTGGGAGGACGGTTACACGGGATACCAATGCCCATATCTTTTTTGTGGAATTTTCAGTGGATAAACCCGTATTATTCGTGTCAACTGTGTTTTTCATCCATTCTTTCGAGTTAATGCCTTAGTTCTTTTTGATCTTTCTTACTGTCTTGTACAAATATCCCTTCCTTCCCTTATATATTCACAAAGAATGTTGGATTTAATTCGACTTTTATTAGATAGGAAATTAATAAAAAAATTGAGTAGATATGGAAAATTGGATATAAGTTCTGCAAAAATATGGTAATATTCTCTCATTAGCAGTTATATTTTCCTATATTTATTTCAGCGGTTATGCATCCTTACTAATCGTATAAATATGTCCCCGATATGGCTAAAGTAGAAAATAATTGCCACTTTTGTCGTAATAGGAGTCTTATATGTATGAATAATAACAATTTATTCTTAGCATTACATAATAGTCATAGTCGAAATTCAGTAAAGCTATTTGCTGATACGGTGATGAATTTTTCATCCGTGTGTAAAAATGTTATCTTTAGTAAAATTTCTGCCTCTGCAGCATCTATCGGTATTCCAGATGCTCAAAAAACTATTCTAACTCATGGTGGAAGTTTATTCTTCTTTTCGGAAGTCACGGATATCATTGATACCTTGCAACCTCATAAGATATATTTATTAGTCCCACGAAAGTTTGGTAAAGAGGCTATTCCTTTTGTGCGTATTTATGATGAAGTCCAAAAGGAAAAAATTCTCGTTATTCTTGGTGGATCTTCACCTGGTTTAACAAGAAAAGAATTAGATATGGGAGAATGTATATTTTTAGAAGAAGTAACATCTAATTTGAATCCTGTTTCTTTAGCAAGTATATTTCTTTATGGACTTTCAAAAATTGGTAACGAGATGAAATGAGTCACCTGAATATTCTCGATCTCTTTTGTGGTGCTGGAGGTTTTGCATATGGATTTTCACTTGCAGATCCGATGTTTCAGATTTTACTAGCGATAGATGTTAATAATTGGGCGATTGAAACATATAAAGCTAATTTTCCAGACTCTACATTGTTAAAAAAAGACATCACTCAATTACACTCCATCGACGTGTTAAACCATTTAGGAAAAAAAAGAATAGACATAATTATCGCTAGTCCACCCTGTGAAGCATTTTCAGCTGCAAATGTTAATCGAAGAAAAACTGATTATGAACGCCTTTACTCAGATCCAACAGGACGCATATTACTGCATGCTATCCGATTAATTATAAATCTAGAACCAAAAATTTTCATTATCGAAAACGTTAAGCAAGTAGCAAGTGACGATATGCAGGATTTTATCCGAAAAGAATTCTCTAGTTCTAAATACTCTAAGATATTTTTCAATCGAGTTGAGAGCTTAGATTATCATGTTCCAAGTGCAAGAAATAGGACTTTTATTTCTAATTTTGAGATAAGAAAACCAATATTGGATAAGAAGTCGCCAGATGTAGGTGGTGCTTTTCAGGGACTTCCCAATCCAGAATCATTGCATGACGTAAAAAACCATTTTATTCTTCCTCCATCTCGTAGTATAGGAAAAAAAATACCTCGAACTCCACCTGGAGGAGCATTAGTTTATTTTCAAGGGGGGAAGAATAAAACGTACAGAAATTACATTAGACTAGAAATCGATTCGCCTGCTCCGACGATTATGGGAAAAAGTCGATTTATTCACCCTCTTGAAAATAGACTTTGTACAGTTAGAGAACATGCCAGACTTATGTCATATCCAGACAATTTTTATTTTTCTGGACCAACCGTTTGGCAATACAATATGGTTGGGGAAAGTGTCCCTCCATTACTGGGTAAAGCAATTGCTCATCAAATTGCACAATATTTTTCCACCAATTTTTGAAAAGAACAGTTATTTATAGAATTGGAACTGCCCATTCAAAGATGGATTGAATTCCTTAACACAAAAGAAAGTATTTGAACTTCCAATGAATAAGTTGTTTCAGTATAATGGACACTTCTGGGGTGAAGAACACCGTTGCAAGCAAAAATAATAAGAAAAGAAGAATCACTACTTGAATTCGATATAGGTGGAGAAAATCACACATTTTTAGGTACACTTAGAGAAGCATTAAAGGATCAGGAAGGAGTTCTCTTTGCTGCGTATAGATTTCCTCATCCTCTTCTTGAAAATCCAATTTTTTATCTTCGAACATCAGAAATAGATCCAGTAGAAGCCCTTCGACAAGCAGCTGAATCAATCAATCAAAAATGTGATGAGCTTGCGAAGCTGGTAGAGAAAAAAATATCAGACTGAAATAATCCCCGGGGATAAAAGTGGCTTTTATTCGGAAGCAATTACGCTCCCAAAATTATGAAAAAAGACCACATGATTCTTTGCTAACGTTTATCTTAACTAAGGGAAATTCAAAACTTGGGGATGCCCTAGTCAACTTTTTATATTCACTAGCAAAAAGTGCGGTATCTACACAGGCCACTGGCACAAAGGTATCTGATTTTGTCCTTGCAACGGCCTACAGATCCTCACTCTGGATGGATAATGACAGATTAACACTGAAAGGAAAAAAAGGATATTTAGCTGACCATGTAGAAGCATTAATTCTTTATTTCTGGGTTTTTGAATTTGTATCATTGGAAGAAATGGTTAAGCATTTGATTAAAGAATTAAAACCAGAAAAATTAAGTCATCCTCGCGAAGAGGAACAAATTGCTGTTTTATCCTTTAAGAATTTGCTTAATGAATTGCAAGTAAAATATTTAGAAGTAAAAAATGACTCTTAATTGAGAAAAAATGGTAAAGAAAACCGTTTTTATCTCTGGCTTTCTTAGGAGTATTCGCTATGGATGGTGGAAAGCTCTTTCTTTTTCGCTAGAACTTTTTTGATTGCAGGGATGAAATCCTCAGAATCAACTACTTTTCTTCTATTGCGTATAGCAAACATTCCTGCTTCTTGGGTTATTGCACGAATATCAGCACCAGATGAGTGATCCATTAAAGAAGCTAAATACTCATAATCTACCTTCTTATTGATATTCATCTTACGGGTATGAATCTTGAGAATTTCTAACCGCTCCTCAACAGTAGGAAGAATAATTTCAATGTGTCGATCAAATCTTCCAGGTCGTAGTAGTGCAGGATCGAGTATATCAACTCTGTTCGTTGCTCCAATAATTTTCACATCACCGCGTGGAGAAAATCCATCTAATTCACTCAATAATTGCATGAGGGTTCGTTGAACTTCCCTATCTCCGCTTGTAGCAATATCCAACCTCTTACTCCCAATTGCATCTAATTCATCAATGAAAAGAATACTAGGAGAATTATCTCTTGCGTATGCAAAAACTTCCCGAACTAATCGAGCTCCTTCACCTATGTATTTCTGAACCAGTTCCGACCCAATCACCCTAATAAAAGTGGCTTGTGTTTCATGAGCGATAGCTTTGACCATTAGTGTTTTTCCAGAGCCTGGAGGTCCATGAAGAAGTACTCCTTTTGGAGGTTCTATGCCTACACTTTCGAAAAGTTCAGGTTGGAGTAAAGGAAGCTCAACAGTTTCACGAAGATCTAAAAGCTCATCTTTCAACCCACCTATGTCAGAATAAGTTTCTGTAGGTTTCGTATCAATCTCCATACTTCTTACGAGTGGATCACGACTCGTTGGGAGTATTTCAAGAATTGCAAAATTCCTTTGATGCAAAGCTACTCGACTATTTGGTAATAGTTTATCTTTTGGAATAGATGAATCTATGACAACGACGAAGGATGGACCTGTAGAACTTTTAACAATTGCTTTTCCATTATCCAAAACTTCTAATATTGTTCCAGTAAACAGCGGTGGTTGTTTTAATTTCTGTAATTCTAATCGTAAATTATCACGATCTTCTTCAAGCTTATTACGCTGAACTTCTACCAACTGTTTCT
>JAEOSP010000623.1 GCA_016840305.1 Candidatus Hodarchaeota archaeon | reverse complement strand
TGATCTATAGGGTTCAGGTGAATGATACCTCTGGTAATTATGTACGTGGTAGTCAGCAGAGTAAATCTGTTTCTGATAACGATAATCCGCAAGTAATTAATGTATCTGCAACACCAAGTACACAAGACATCGGTGGATATGTCAACATAACAGCATTAGTAACCGATAATATTGCAATAGGTAGTGTATATCTCAACATCACATATCCTGATAGTAGCATACAGAATTTCTCAATCACTGGTAACAAAACTGGTAACACGTATTATTGCAATAAAACCTACACTCAAATAGGAACCTTCACCTACTTCATCTGGATGAAGGATACTAGCAACAATACCAACACCTCTAGCTTCTACACTTTTGAAGTTACCGTTGCTTATGTTTATGTCAATTATGACTATAATAGTTCCACACCGGGATGGAATATAACTCATTTTGATAAAATTCAAATGGGAATAAATGCGATAGTTGAAAATGGGACAGTTTATGTCTATAATGGTGTGTATTACGAGAATGTTGTTGTGAATAAAACAGTCAATCTAACTGGTGAAAGTGAAGAGGCTACAATTATAAATGGTGGTGGAAGTGGGGATGCCATGTATGTTTCTGCTAACTGGGTAAACATCACTGGATTTACAATAACAAATAGTGGAAGTAGTGGTGATTCAGGAGTTGATTTACGCTCAAATCATAGTATAATCACTGGAAACAATATTTTAAACAACGATTATGGGATCTACTTATCTGGATCCTCAAATAACACTATTTACAACAATTACTTCAACAACACTAATAATGCCCATGACGATGGAAGCAATACTTGGAATATTAGTAAAACCTTGGGTACAAACATCATCCATGGATTATATCTTGGTGGTAACTACTGGCATGATTACACCGGTAATGACACAGATGGCGATGGTTTAGGAGATACACCATATGATATCTTTGGTGGAATCAACCAAGATTTGCATCCATTAATGTCTTCACAGGCATGGTCTGTAACATTGAACTTTACTGCACCTGGTGATGTTACTGATTTTGTTGTTTTCGGTGAAAAACCAGATGCTTTGGATGGCCAAGATAGCTATGACGTCCCAAAACCGCCAATTCCCAGTGCACCCTACATTTATACCTGGTTTGATGCAAATCTCAGTGAACCCTATAGCAGGTTGTGGAAGGACTATCGTTATTTCCCTGATTTTCATAAAGTATGGGATTTATATTTACTATGCGACACCTCAAGATCTTCGAATAGCTCCACTAATATTACAATACAATGGAATACTAGTATGGTAAATACAAGTGAATACAGGAATGGTACATTTGTTTTGTATAACTGTGAAAACCAGAAAACTGTGAATATGATGTTAAACAATAGTTACACCTTTAACGCCAAATTTAACACCTTATATCATTTCCAGATTAATTGCAATGTTAGTAAAAGACCAATAGCAGATTTCACATACGAACCATTGAATCCAACGATACAAGACATTATTCAATTCAATGATACATCTACAGCTCTTGGTGGAAGCATTGTCAACTGGACATGGGATTTCGGTGATGGTAATGTGTCGTATACTAGAAATACATCATATCAATATCCAAACTGTGGAACCTACAATGTATGTCTTAAGGTTAGAGATGATAATGGAGCAGAGGACTCTTATGAAAAAGCTATTGCTGTTTACCATATTTTCCATATAATCTCATTAGACTACAGGTGGAATCTAATCTCAATTCCATTCAATGAATCTCTACATAAGACAGATATTATTGTAAGAAACAACAGCATTGATTATACCTGGAGTGAAGCGGTTAGCGAAGGGATTATACTTGGGTTTTTATACTCATGGGATAGTACAAGTCAGGCTTACTCTACAACAGACACTCTTGAACCTGGCTACGGATCTTTGATATGGGCATATCATAATTGTAAACTTCTTGTTTTTGGGAATATTAGTGATGATAGGTATATAACATCGCTCAACATGAGGTGGAACATGATGGGATTACCATACAATGAATCAATTTGTAAAGAAAACCTTACTGTACATTATAATGTGACCGATTACAGTTGGCAGAATGCTACTACCAACAACAATGAGGAGGGAGAACCGCTCATACTTGGATTCATATATGGATGGAATGCAAACACCCAAAACTACATACTATCAGATGCTCTTACTCCCGGCTATGGGTATTGGATGTATGCCTATTACAACTGCACACTACTTAGACCAGCAATCTGAACATTTAATCTTCAGTGACAAACCAAAATATCCCTTTTTTTAAAATGTTAAAAAATTGAAATTGTTCTTGTTTTGGTGGTTTTCCGCGTTAAGTTTAAATAATGTAAGTAATAAATTATGGTGTGTTATTGAATAACATACTTGGTATTGAGAGAAAAAAATGAATGAATTTGGAAAGATAGGATGTAGAGATAAAATTCAAAAACTAGCAATACTATTTCTTTATTAAATAAGGTTAAAGAAAAGGCGATAACATGGATTTAATGGATTCAATTTCAATTGGAGTTGATATTGTTAACATAGGGAGGATATCCAAGAATATTAATGATATTAATGACAGATTTATTAATAGGGTTTATACCAAAGACGA
>JAEOSP010000622.1 GCA_016840305.1 Candidatus Hodarchaeota archaeon | reverse complement strand
TATACATAAAAGAATACTACCATGTCTGAAGAGATTACTCCTCCTACTGAGAAAAAGAAATGTCCGAAATGTTCTCGTGAATTACCAATTGATGCAAATTTTTGCCAAAGTTGTCAATATTCATTTGGCGATACTTCCTCTAATTCTGAAAACAATGTTAACACTCAGTGGCGACAGGTAAAAAAGCGCATGAAACACCAAAATCGCTCAGTGAGTAAAACTAAGCAAGAACGCATTTTACGGACTTGTACAAAATGTAATACACTAATCGACTCAACTGTATTAGAACAATGTCCTCTATGTATGCATGGACTTCCTCCTTTACCCCCAACTCAAAAGGATGAATTGGACCGATTGTTATTTACAGGGAAAAAGCTCGTATCTGAAAAAGAAATGAGGATTGATCGTAATGTCTGGACGAGTTGGAAGGAAATTTTCAATGTCATCTTTAGCTCTTTGTTACTCTTCGTTTTTGCAGCATTAGTAGACTATGTTCTAGTATTTCAAGAAGCTAATTTCGCCGATCCTGCAACATTTACTTTAATACGGGGGCTACTTAATCTGGGTGCTTTTGTGACCTTAGGAATCTATCCTATAATCTATATACGCCTCAACAAGCTAAATTGGGAAAAAATTGGATTTAAATCGAATAAGCTGTTGCTTTATATCTTAATAGGAGTAATTGGAGGTGGGATGTTATACTTCGCAGAATATGGAATCGAATTTCTTATGGATTTCATTCCTCTTTATGCTGAAGACTCGACAATGGGTATTCTATTCAATAAACCAACTCCAATAGTAGATTTCGCTACGGTTGATTTTCCCCTTAATTTAGCATTTTTCGGAGCATTCTTGTTTGCACAAGTAAGTGAAGAAATATTGTTTCGGGGTGTAATTCATAATGGTATTTATGATGTAGCTAAGAAAAAGAAACGATCTAATCCCGGATTAAGAGCAGTGCTGTTTACTACACTGATCTATACCGCTTTTAATTTCTTCTTTAATTTCTCTGGGTATCTCCTTGCATTCAATCTAGGATTGTCACTTATTTCTGGGATCCTCTATGAACTTTCGAACCGTTCCTTAGCGATCGTAATCTCGGCAAAAACAATTTATGTTGGACTGAGCATTCTATTTGTTTTTATTCCCTTTTTCTAACAACCCATTAATTCCAAACTTTTTTTGGTAGAAAAACGTACTTAATATTGGAAGAAGGAAACAGCGTGAGAACGGGATACAATGGTAAAACGGGCTAAAAAGCAACCCAAGTGTCCAAAAATCATATTTTTAGAAGGGATCCATGGTGTTGGGAAGAGTAGTGTATTTCATGGTTTAAAACGACTCTACGGCTCGACGGAATATAAATTCTATCCTGAACGCATATTAATGAAGCCCTTGTTTCCATTTGGTTCTCAAGATATACAAATTGCATTTCGATCAGAGTTACATTTTCTCCAACAGATGATTGAGCGTAATAAACTCATTGAAAGTGATCTCTCTAAGAGAAAACGACCGAATGTATTTATTTTGGATCGTTCTGCAATAAGTGTGATTATTTATTCTAAATCATTGGGAATTAAGGATAAAGATCTGAAAGTAATAATGGATTTATATCGGTCTGTAAATTGGTCAGAAAACATAATGATCTATTTACACGCGAAACCTGAAACTCTACTCACTCGTATCGCAAGACGCGGAAGCTTAGAACCCGATCGTCTAAAATGGAATGAAGATGATATAAACTACATTAAAAAACTTGAAAAATACTACTCTATCCACATAAAGAAGATAGAAAATAAAATTCAAGTCATATCAATCGATACTGAGGATTGCACCCTAGATGAAGTAGTAGAAATGGTGAAGGCTGAACTTGATAAAATTCTACCACATAAAATTCCTCCACCGGGTCAAAAACTCATTGATTCTTGGCTAACGCCTTAAAGCACATTTTATAAAGAGTAAAAAAAACCTTAACAATATGTGCTACTATCTATTCTATAAGATAGAACACGAGTTGATTTTCGATTTTTGTTAATAGATCATGGATAAATGAGGTAAAAACTGCTGCTCAAGACATCAATCGCGCAATAAAAAAGCAAGATTTCATTCAAGCGAAAATGCTAATTGAAAAGCTGATTCAATATCGCACAGATGGAGCGAACCCACGAAT
>JAEOSP010000621.1 GCA_016840305.1 Candidatus Hodarchaeota archaeon | reverse complement strand
TCATCTATATCAGGTTTGTGAAGTGAGAAATTTTTTGGAAGGCCACCCTTTGTAAGATGATTAAGTTCTTCTCTACTGCCTACTGCAAATTCATGTCCCGTTTCACATGTCCAGACTGGTAATGGAGTTCCCCAATAACGTGATCTTGAAAGAGACCAATCTTTTAATTCGTCAAGAAAATTACCAAATCTTCCATCCTTAAGGTGCTTTGGCACCCAGCGTATTTGTTGATTTAGCTGTTGAATTTTTTCTCGCATTTGGCTCATTCCTATGAACCATGATTCCATTCCATAATATAATAATGGGGAGTCACAACGCCAGCAAAATGGATAAGTATGGGTTATTGTTTTTTCATATAATAACTTACCTTCCTCTTCAAGTTTCTTTATAATGTGAGGATCAGCCTTTTTTACATGCATACCCCCGAAATCAGGCATATCATTAACAAAGTTCCCATTCTCAAGAACAGGATTAAACATGGCGACTCCTATCTCCTGACAGAGTTCATAATCTTCAACTCCAAAAGCAGGTGCACAATGGACAATTCCAGTTCCATCTTCCATTGAGACAAAGTCGGCATTCACAACAAAGTGGGTTTTACCTGTTTTATTTTCTGCTGTATATGAGAATAGTGCCTCATACTCCATTCCTAACAATTCTTTTCCAACATATTCTTTAATTACCTTTTTTTCTGTTGAAAAGATTTGTGGAACAAGCGCTTTTGCAAAGATTAACGTTTCACCTTCATGTTCAATTTCTACATATTTTTCATTCTCATTTATTGCTAAAACTAAATTTGATAGAAGCGTCCAAGGAGTGGTAGTCCAAGCAAGGAAATACCTATTAGTTTCCCCTTTGACCTTGAATTTTATGTATATGCTTGGATCAGTTGTTTCTGCATATCCTTGAGCAACCTCATGTGATGAAATGGGTGTTCCACAACGAGTACAGTATGGAATTACCTTATGTCCTTTGAACAACAATTTTTTTTCGTAAATTTGTTTTAAGGACCACCAAACGGATTCAATATAATCCTCTGACATGGTAATATATGATCGTGAAAGATCTAGTTGAAATCCAATCCTATCTGACATATATTCCCATTCGTTAACGTAACGCATAACAGAAATTGGACATTCCTTAATGAACTTATCAACCCCATAAGCTTCAATATCTTCCTTGTCCTTTAATCCAAGATCTCTTTCCACTTCAATTTCCACAGGTAATCCGTGACAATCCCAGCCACCAATTCTTGGTGAAACAAAGTGACCTGTCATTGTCTTGTATCTAAGAAATACATCTTTTATCGATCGTGTTAATGCATGGCCAACATGGGGATGACCATTAGCAGTTGGAGGTCCTTCGAGAAATATAAACAAAGGTTTCTCTTTGGAACTTTCCTGTACCTTTTGATTTAGGCCTATTTTTTCCCAGTTTTCCAGTACTTTGTTTTCTCGCCCTGGAAGATCTGGTTTCGTTGGTAATGATGGAAATTTCAGTTTCTAAACCTCTAATCATATGTATGGGGTTGTATTACAGTACATTCGCCAAAATATAATGAGTAAAAAAACTTTTGGCGAAAATAATCCCTAAAAAAGATTGATGCATTTTTCAAATGAAAACTGAACCCCATAATTTTATTACAAATATACTTGAATATTCTTGGAAACGTAACTTATTTTTGGCAGTAAACACAGTAATAGGTCTATATTCAGCTACTTCAGATCGACTATTTGTTCAAAGCTTATGTAACGACCTTTCTGATGTAGAAAATTAATTTTTGAATAAGTAGGAAATAGAAAAGGTCTTATTTAGTTATCAGAAGCCAAGTAATAATTTTTTTGTACACTTCACCTCCAGTTCCGGTACTAATTCTAAAAAATTCCTCTGTTTTAAGATTTTAATAACAGATATCACTTTATCCAGTTATTTGTGACAATTAATCTATAGATTTCGCGTTGATGATATTTCTTGGAGGTTCCTAAGATTTTTTTTACTGAATGACTCTTATGTTATGAATTCAAATGTTTACACAAAGATTTTTCAACTCGAAAGGTGTGAAAGCTAATAATTGGTTATCTACATTTGAAAATACCTTTTTTGAGTCGTAATATATGTCTGAATCAGCGCAAAAAACCATAGATGTTGTTGCAAATGTGTTTAAAAGTGAACATATTGAACTTCCTTTATGTATATCAGTAGTTTCAGCTTCTGAAGGTTTTGAACTATACTCTACCCGAACCTGTGACCAAAGTGAGATGGAATCTATTAATATTCTTGGGCTTATTGCTTTTGAAGAGCTAAAAGGATCCTTTACTGAAAGAACTAATGAGAACATCAATATTCTTATATTTCGAACTGCAACTCGTGAATGCTATGTTGCTCCTGTCTCTGAGGATATTTTTCTTATCGCATCAGCAGCCTCTGGTACGGTGGGTAATGTTATGCCGCTTTTGGATGGCTTAAGTGCTCAGGTTAAGTTTGAATTAACTAGACTTAAGGAGAAAGGTGATTAAAATGAATCCCAAAGAACTTCAAAAAGTTGCTGAAGAAGCAGCTAGGATGGCTGGATCTTTTCTCCGTTTAATGTCTTTTAAGGACCTTCAAGTATTCAGAAAAGGGGAAGGAGATGTCACGACTAATTTTGATCTTGAAAGTGAACGTTTAATCAAAAATCACATACTTATGCACTTTCCAAATCACAATATTCTTGCAGAAGAATCTGTTGGTGACAGTAAATTGACTTCTGATACAATTACATGGTTTATCGATCCCCTAGATGGTACAAAAGCTTTTCTTCGTGGAAATCTTGCTTTCGTGTGTATGTCTATAGCTGCATGGGATGAAACAGGATTGTTAGCAGGGGTGGTATATAATCCTTTCACAGACATGTTATATTCAGGAGCAAAAAGTAGTTCAGTTTACCTTAATGGTTCTGTACTTCCACCTCCTCGTACTTTTTCATTAAAGGAGGCCCGCTTGTTAATTGATTTCTCCAATCGTCTATCGTTGGATCTTCAAAAAGAACTTGCCGTTGCTGATCTAGATGAGGTAATAGGTCGTTCTTATCGATTAGGAGGAGGAATATCTCAACATCTTATGCTTGTTGCCCAAGGTACACTTCATGGTGCTTTGTTCTGGGGAGCAGGACGCAAAGGTAAATACTGGGATATAGCTGCTGCTGCTTTAATACTTGAACGATTAGGAATAAAAATAACCACCCTTGAAGGAGCTGCTATTCATCCAACAGATAAGATATTTGATCAATTAATTGTTGCACGTTCGGGGCTGCATAAGGAAATTCTCCAGTGGGTTGAAAAACTTAAAAAGATAGATTCATGATCTTTAAGCATCTAGATCGTCAAGAAATTCTGGTCGAAGTTTTAACCTTACTACGGGTTGTCCTTGGCCTGAATAACCAATGGAACTGAATTTATTTGAGCTAACAAAGTGTTCATATATTAGTCCTCTTAATTCTGGGCCAAGCGCGAATCGTGTTCCAAGTTCAAAGAAGTCAAGTTGTAATGAAGCAGCTGAGTCCTTAAATGCTTTGAAAACCCAATTACGTATATGTCTCTCCAGTTCACCTTTTTTCTCGAGCTTTGAACGAATTTCCTGAGCCTGACCAATAGTAACTTCTCGATCACTATCAGGTTTCACTTCTCGGAGAAAAGTGTTAATTTTTTCTTGGATAATCTCTGCCTCATTATGTTCAGTATAATCAATCGTAATGGTACCATTTCTTCTTTTTTCTTCCTCAAATAGGTAAAGAATATATATATCAATCTCGTCTCTGGCATCAGAAAATGTGTCTAAATTGATTTCCAACATAAAATTCGGGTTAACTACACGCCAGTGCTTGATATTCCTCCCAGCTTCATTTTCAGCCATGTGATACTCTGCAAGTCCGAGTTCTTGTAATTTTTCCAAATGATGCAGGATTGTAGGAATTTTCTTACCAAGCTTATCTGCCAATCTCGATGCAGTAACACCTTTAGGAGCGTTTGTATTCATATTCAGGAGCATTCCAAGGCGTGTAGGGTCAGCCAAAGCTTTAATAACCTGAATTACCTTGCCAGGGCTTGAATAAGTAGAATCCACTAACCTTCGCTTCCTAAATATCTATAATTTTATTCTTTTAAAAACTGCCATCTAATGGCACAAACCGCGCAGTAAGACATCTTTTTTCCAAGTTTAGAATAGAATTCTATTCTTTTATGTCAGATGATTCTTTCTATGCGTCTATTTGTTGTGGAGGTGCCCAACTTCTCATTATAATAGATCCACCGAGAAGAATTATGCCACCAAATATGAGTAAAAGGCCAATAATCATAGCATCAGGGTAATTGATTTGACTGTGCTGAATACTATCAATAATGACGCTAGTTATTGTAAAAAATCCAAGTATAAGCGTCAATAATGCTACAGTTAGGAATATCCAGAATATAGACGGATTTAAATGGGGAACAGTCTCGGTATTTTCCTCTTCTCTACTCTTTACAGAGTTATCCTTTTTACTCATTCTCTCTCATCTAAGGCTTCCAGAACTTCACTTCTTATTTTATTCCTTCTTTCGCTGAATACAAAAAAGAGGAAAAGAGTGTTACTATTGAAAATGCGTTGTCTCAGATAACGACGATTAACATAAATGTGCGATAATTAAAGCAAGTTATAGAAAGAAAACCGTTCACATAATATGTCAATAATATCTGAATTTTAGAATTACTGAATAAATCATGGGTCTATGCAATCAATCAATCAACCATTTACGGATACTATGGTTCATGAGTTTCGTGTACGAAATTTTACAAACGAACCTATAGAAAATGACGAATTATCCTGTTTAGTCCAATTTATCGCCTCTTTAGATGTGTGTAAGGTTTGTGTTAGACAAATACCGAAAATTCAATCGTCATTTGGATCTGACTTGGATTTTTCCGTCTGCTTTGAGACAAAAACTCTTGATATTCGGTATGGAAACCCCTCTCTTGTCTCTGGATGGTAATCTAGGCGAATTATACCTCCATTCATTGATATCACCAATGCAAAGTTTTCTCTTCTTATTAAGAGTAAATTCTGAATGTAACAATATAATATTTCAACGTGAATACAAAAAAAAAATGGTTGAGAGTTGACATATAGACCAGCATGACTAAATTTGTCGGACAAAAACAATTGCTTTTTAGAGTCACGACGGGATGAGTCACGCATCCCCTATCCAGCAGGACAGAACAAGTAAAACTGAACCGACCTTTAGGACTACTTGAAATAGCTCTTCATCTACTATCGCCAATACCAATACCTCTCGCTTCTTAGGGGGTCTTTCTTCCCTTGCCTTTGACGGGTAACTCGTCTAACGTAGTTACATGTGAATCAGACCAGTGCCTTATAGGTATATTTTTCTCATCACCTCACTTTGAGATGAATAGCAAGGGAGATTATTTAAGGTTATAACAGAGACAGGTCGGTGAATACGAGATAAGAACCTTTGTCGGACAAAAATGAGCATACTAATTGTTAAACCCCGTTGGATATGAGTAATTTTAGAAATGCCTCGCGAAAAAGTCATTAGAGATATTACAAGGAAATTTCATCATTATAATGAAGAAGAACATACTTTACTACATAGATTGCGAGACAAAGCGAAGTTTTATTTAGTTAAATTAGAAGAAAGGGATATTAAAGCATTTATACATGGTTCAGTAGCTAGAGGGGATGTTACAAGTACATCTGACATTGATATATTCATTCCATATAATATATCTTCCTTTAGATTAGATATTATTGATATATTCAAAAATGCAGATCGTCGAATAATAATGGGCACACCTAACTCTAACATTAAAGGTTTACTTACCTTATCAGAGAATATTTCGATTTCTTTTCCATTAACTCCCCCTACAGAACGGGAAGTGGAATTTTATAAATTTTCAGGATCCGTTTTTCTTGATGACATACTAACAAATAGGTATTTTCCAGGAGTAACCAAACAGCTTTTGTTAATAGAGCCTGCGAATGATGGTTACTGGTATTCTTCAATCTTGAATGACAAAAATAGAGCCATTGATCTCTTAAAAATATCACAACAAATGGTTGATGAACGTATCCGTGTTTTACTTAGGCGAGATAAAATCGGAAGGACAGGTAAATTCCTAGATCATCATCTTTCCCCTGATGATAACTTTGAACAAACTCTTACTCAACTCTCTTCTCGAAACATTATTATTCGTAGAAAACTTCAAAGATCATAACTCCCTCTCTCATCAATCAAGTAAAGCAATGAACTGATGGAAAAATGCTCTCTGATGTACCTATTGATAGACGGTGGCTTCTCCGTAAATATGACGATAATAAAGTATTAATTGTATCAGATCTGCATTTGGGTTTTGAGGTAGAGTGGTTTGGTAGAGGGTTGAAAGTTCATGATCCTACTTGGTCTATTGACATTATAAAAACTTTAAGAAGAGATATTTTAGAAATAAAACCTTCTCATTTACTCATTTGCGGAGATTTAGAGCATCATTATAGCATTAAGAGTAAGAAGAAAGGAAAGAAACCAATAGTTGAAATCCCTATCGAAATGTATAATTCTATACTTCAGCATATCAAATCAGATATTCTATCAATTAACGATCTGGAAATTATCATTATTAGCGGAGAAAATGATATTTCCCTTCATCAAGAATTAAAGAATGATTGTAAGATACTTCCTTCATCGGGGAGAGGATTATTTAACGGGCAATTGGGAGCTTTTCATGGAGACAATTTCCCATTTAGGGAGATAGTGTTTTCTACTGATATTGTCCTAGGACATGTTCATCCAGTAATAGAGATTAAAGATGATTTACAAGTCAAACACCAACTTCCTGTGTTCGTTAAACTCGAACTCCTACGCGAAAACATCTTTTCTCTATTTAATTTTCCTTTTGAGTTCGAGGAAGTTGGAATGGTAGATCTAACAAAAATTAAAATCTTGCCAGCATACAATCCGCATCTTCCTGGGTATTTACTTAACAAAATAGACGGAGGGAAAAGATTACATAAACCATTTCCAGCTATTCGTAAAATACTTAGACATCCTGATGTTCAGGTACAATTAACTGACGGGATTGATCTTGGTCTCTTATCAGATATATGAATTCCCTATTAATCCCAATATTCGCGTGTACGTGCAAAATTCGCCTCGTGTTGGTAGATTGATATAAGTAAGTCCTCTGTGGTTTTGTGTGGTTCCCTTAAAATTCGAATAGCTGTAGTAGGCCCGATTCCACGAGCTGCTAAGACAAATGCAGCCCTTTTCCCAAATGAAAGTATGATATCTGCAGATTTTTTAGCTGTT
>JAEOSP010000620.1 GCA_016840305.1 Candidatus Hodarchaeota archaeon | reverse complement strand
ATTTCGAAAACTGTCTTCCATGGAATCGTACGGCAGGATACACGTAATAACGCTTCAATGTATCCCAATATTCGGATGACAACGGCCTCATCAGCGACTACTTTAGCGCGATCAGTATCATGAAGTTCTTTTATAGCACTGTCAATCAATGCTTCAGGGAACCATTGAACTAAGAGGGAAGCAAAGTGAATATTGCGCTTAACTGTCTTAGACTCGAGATCATTTTCTTTAGAACTAATACTTTGATGTAAATATTTAAGTTTACGAAATTCCTCGTGTTTTCCGCGGGAAATAGGTCCGATTTGACTACCTAATTTCCATCGTTTGGATTTGATAGTAGGATTTTCGTAGGAATTGTCTTCAAATTGTGGATAAGTAGATTCAATTTCGGTATATTCAGATTCTGATTCAGATTCAGCGAAGGTACCATAATTGGAGTGGTTGGCGAGTAAAGCAGTCAGATAAGGGGATTCTTCAGCTTTTTTCTTGGAACGCATTTACCTGGGAACACTCCTAAGAGATAAACATCTAATGGTCTCGGAGGTATTTAAGAACTACAGTGTACTGTCCAAGTGAAAGTCGGATATTTTGATTTATCGGGTTTTTATGGAATTTTAATTGTCCATTATTGACAATTCCAACCTTGCTAAGCAAAAAATGGTTTTCAGAATCTTCATCATGGTTGAAGTTGGCAAGTTGAGTTGGCAATATTTTCGGGACATCTACATGGTTTGTAATTTTTTTAATAAAAGTCATGAGTTTGCAACTTTCCTCCAAGTATACTTGATAATTTCTATCAAAAGAACGCTAAAAATCGCTTCTTAATTGAGTGGACCTAGTTATACAAACATAGACACCAGCATACTTTTTCATGAAAAATGGAGAAAAAGACGTAAAAAAGCCCTCACCCTTAGTCAAAAAAGGTCTAAGAGAAAATAAAACCTATTGAGTTAATATAGATTCTACTAGAAGATCACCAAGTGTCTTACCAGGATATTTATTCTCGATTTGATTCACTATATATGCGATCTTCAGATTCTGAGTAAATAAATCTTCTACAAGACGGTCTATTTCATTCATTTATTGATCCTCCAGGATATGATAATGAAATTCGAATTTACAATCTTTATTTGAGCATTCCCATAAATCAATATCCTCTGCTATCATATTTGCATGATTCCAACAATGAGGACAGAGAGGACGGTCGCAATGAGAACAAATTTCAAGGATTTGTGTATTATGGGGGGAATGACCAGGTTCAATCGCGACAACAGTTGCCAAATGTATCAAAAACACCAGTTCATGTAGCTTATAAATATCGGAAAAAAAATAAAGAAAGGTTATGCCTCAACAGGAGGAATAATACGCTGTTCTAGACTAGGAATTTCTTGATTGGACAGCTCAGCACTAGTAAAATTGGATTCAACATAGTTTCGAATGAGAAATCTTTCAAAAGCTATTTGCTCAGCGGTAGGAGCAGATGCTTTGGTCTTAGCTAACATTTTGTCTACTAAATCATTCTCAGTGGAAGTTAAGTGGCTATAAATAAGGCCAACCCAGAAAATCGCATTAAATCCAATGACTGCGACATATATAGGGAGTCCAACATAAAGAGACCCTATTAATACATTTATTGCAAGCAAGGTTGTTTTTATATTCATTTACATCAACTCATGAGATATTTTCGGCTGTAACCTCTTTTTTAATTGGTTTTGAGGTGCTCTTTCGTATATAGAAGATAACTAACGGAACGACTATAATTGCGATCCGTAAAAGCTCTAAAGAGGAGATTGGGATGTTCGCAAACTCATATGTCTGTTCGGTCCCTGAGGGATTTTTAGGATTAATATACGGAATATTTGTCACTGACACACTTATACCAAGTTCAATAATATCAGTAGACAATTCAGAGGAAGGTCGAAACTTAAAACTTAAGGATATGGTATCTCCTTGGTTTATATCTACATAAATACTATGATCAAGTGAAAGTTCAGTACTTTCAACGAAATTAGAACCAGTACTAACAGTAAATCCAGTTAAAGAGAGAGGTATATCAGTTGCATCCAGACTAATGTCAAAACGAAGACGAACCTTTTCAGAAATATCCGCAAAAATCTCTGAATCAAGTCTACGTTCTTTTAATATAGTAATAGGAGAAACATACCAAGTTCCTTGTGAAATACTTAATGGTAGAGAGACATTCTCAGAGCTGGCGGTAATGGTAGGAGGTGAAAAAGTCTCAAAAATCACATTTTGGACTAGGAAGTCTCCGGTGTCAGAACCAAAATAGGAGGTAGTTTGAATCATAATTTCAATTGAAATAGTATTAGAAAGGATATAAAGTGGAGTAGCAGGGTCTATCCGGAGGGTAAGAGTACTACCCATAATATAAGTGTAAGGTGAATAATATTCCTCACTTGAATCCTCAAAAGTTTTAGAAGACCCAACACCATTAAGACTGACATTAACAAAAACACTTTTGATAGTATTTTCAAAGGCCTTACAGTCAACATGGATCAGTGAGACAGAATTTTTTTCAGAAAGTGAAAATGTACGCTCATATCGTACGGAGGTAGTATTGTCTAGAGAAAATAGTTCATTAATATTTAAATTGATTTTTTCACTGTCTATGGACTCAGATTCCGCCATAACTTCCAGTGGCCCCATTGTTGGGAAAATTATAGACAACACTAGAAGAAGGGCTCCAATGACAGCACCCGGGTTATTTTTGTTGATCAACTTGATTCAATAGACCCACCTCCACACTACATTTAAAGTTCAGAAAAGCGCCTATATCAAAAAAAACCTAATTTTTGAATATCCAAATTTGAATTATTCGATGATTAACCAAAATTTGCCAGGGAAGTGGATCTCAAAGATAGGGAGACACACCTAAAGTCCCCCCTACTTACCCCCCTACGGGGTAGTCGGTATTTTCAATACCTCCTACCCCTTCCCCATCCAACTTGCAACGTAGCGCATACGCGCGTACGCACTTATATAATGCAAGTTGCGATACATGGGGGGGGTGGGGGGAAATTAAAAAGAGGGAGGTGTCTGTCCCCCAAAAGTAACTTCTAGAAAAATTTGTAGAACCATTTTGAAAATTATTAAAATTGGTGATGAGTAGGTCCTAAGTCGTTGTCCATAATAACTAAAAACCGCCGGACCTACCTATTATCTATAAATACCAATAAGATTTATATTCATTTCCTTAATCGTATTGTCCTCGGTGATTTAACGTTGTCCGACAATAAGCATAATTCATCGAACCTTGAAAAAGATATTGTCAAAGATTTTCCTATACCCAAAAGATGGCGTCGAATAATTGTCGATTTAGCTAAGCAACAAGTCGGTTCTATGGAAGAACCTGAAGAATGGAGTGACATATTAGAAGATTGGGGATGGTTTAGTAATCCTCACCCATGGATCTTTAAAACTCTAGAAACTCTTGTTCGAAGTCCCGCAAGTTCAGCTTTTCAATTGGCAAATAACTATGTATTTGATGAAAACATAGAAAATGAAAATACAACGAGAAGAGAGATCGAAAACTATGCTGCACGGTTTCGTAGAGCTCTTTACAAACTTCATAGCGTAGGGTTAGTCTCTTCAATTGTGTTAGGTCCTGATGTAGTGGGTAATAAAAGAAATACCGTTACTATATGGATCGCTCCTTTCGCAAAAGAAAAACAAATAGAAAGAACGATCGAATTTTACAAAAATATAGGCGGAGTAAAAGGGCCACTACCTAAACAAGATAAAAAGACCCCCAAAGAAGTTACTGAACACAATAGAAAAATGAAAGCTTTAGCAGTCTTTGATAAATATAAAATCCACCCTCAACTCTTTGACCACTATAAATGTTCAAAGAACCATGCTGAGGGTCTCAAAAGGCATCGAAAAATCAAACACATGTATATGAGGAAGAGAATCCAACGTGCATGTCCTTCTTGTAATCGTGACTTGGTACTAATAAGTCATAATGATTTTTTGAGTTTAAAAAAGAAAAGGCTTGAAGGGGAGTACAGCGTAAAGCTTTAGTTTGGAGGAAAAAAAAGAAAGATTAGAACCTCTTTTTCCATTTCAAGAGAACGGTTCCTGCTATCGTGGCTACGGTAGCCCCTAGCATACTGACTGTAGTAATTATATCAGTGGTGGTCATAGCATTTTCTGAAGGTTCTGAGGGAGTTTTAGGTGTTTCTTCAGTAGTAGTTGTAATAATTTCTTGAGCAATGAGTTCTCCAAGGATATAAGTGGTTTCAGCACCGTAAATATCGGTTGCTACGAGGGTCAGTGTATAATTTCCGCTTTCTATAGTTATGCTGGTGGACCAGATCGCAAAGTTGCTACTTAGTGGATATGCTATATCATTGACATAAAGAATCACAGTGTCTATACCTGAAGTATCTGAAATGACAGCTTCAAGATCTAATACTAGAGGTGTATACATTGTTGCTAACATTTCGGTACTAGGATAAGTTGATTCAATTATAGGTGCTTTTGCAGTGATCTCAAAGGTATATTCATGATTGAGTTGAGTTCCTAGACTATCAGTGATACTAAACTGTACTGTGTAAGTTCCTGGTTCATAAAATTGTAGTTGACCAGTTAGAAGGCCATTTGCGTCCAAAGTTTCTATTGTTACCTTATTGTTATGTGTGATAGTTACATTAGTATGGGCCAAGGTTTCACTAGCTTGAAGAGTGAAATCAGTGCTTTCTCCGTCGAATAGATTTTCACTTACATAAAGTACAGAAAATTCTGCGGATTCAACGTTTAGTGTGCCTATGTCAAGTATGGTTTGAATTCCAAAGCTATCTTCTGCTATAATAGTAATTGTGTAGTCATTTGCACTAAGAAGGATATCAAAGAACCATAAATCTTCTGATTCATTATATTCACATTCATATTCTTGTTCGTTAAGATAAAGCCAGATATTAATAATACCTGAGCCATCTGTTGCATTCAATTTAAGGGCATAGGAGAAGGGTGCTGTTCCGTTGAGAATGCTCATTGAAAGAACAGATAGCTCAGGCGCGACTGCTTCAACCATGATAGTTCCGTTAAT
>JAEOSP010000619.1 GCA_016840305.1 Candidatus Hodarchaeota archaeon | reverse complement strand
TATTATCAAGAAATGGGATTTAATATTTATACAGGTGGTCCAGATAAAGGGTGGTGTACCTTAACTGATGGTATCGTATACTTAGCATTATTTCCTGATAATTTTATTCAAAAAGAATTTGGTATTCCTGTTCTATTTAATTATAGAGGTGGAAATACTGGTAAAATTGTTAACTATTTGAAAGAAAGAGGAATGAAATTCACTAAAGAAAATGTGAGAGAAGATGGTACAGGAGATGCTATAATGAAGGATATAAATGGACGTATATTCTATTTTGATACAAGTCCTGAAGAGGATCGAATAGATATAGAATTGCACGATTGATATTTAACTACACTTAATCCAGCAATTCTCATTATTGGAGGTATTATTATTACAATGATAGATCTAGAATCACTTAAAAAAACACAACGCGAGCTTTCAGAACTAATTGGTGTTTCAGGCCATGAAGAAATGGTAGTCGAGTATATTCAAAATAAGATAGATGGGTTGGTTGACAAAATGTGGGTTGATCCTCTTGGATCACTACTAGCTGTTAAGAAAGGAAATAACCCAAAGGAAAGAATCCAACTTGACTCACATACCGATGAAGTTGGATTCATGGTCTCCTACATTGAACCAAAGAAAGGATTCTAAAGATTCGTTCCGATAGGAGGTTGGGATACTCGCATATTACTTGGTCAGGCGGTTAAAATTATAGGCAAGGATAAAAAAATTTATAATGGTATTACAGGCTCAAAACCGCCACATTTGACTACTCCAGAAGAGCGGAAAAAATCAGTAGAGATTTCCGATATGTATATTGATACAGGAATGACAGAAAAACAAATAAAAGAAGTTGGAATAGAAATAGGATCGGTTGGAACACTTTACGATCCCTTTGTTGAGTTTCCTAATAATATGATTAGAGGAAAGGCATTTGATGATAGAACTGGAATTAATATTTTGATCCAGATTATTAAAGAATTTTCGAACGTTGATCACGAAGATACGCTAATGTTCAGCTTTTCTATGGGAGAAGAAGTCGGATTACGAGGTGCTGGACCTGCTGCATTCACTCTTGATCCAACAATGGCATTAGCACTTGAAAATACCACTGCTGCAGATGTTCCAGGAATTAGCGATGCACAATGCCCCTCATATATCGGAAAGGGACCTGCAATTTCTATTGCGGATCGTTCAATGATTGCTCATCCGAAAGTAAATACAAGGTTGATTGAAAACGCTAAATATGAGAAAATTCCTTATCATATGAAAAAACCAATATTTGGAGGAACAAATGCAGGCCGAATTCACCTTACAAGGTCAGGTATTCCATCGTCAGTTGTATCAGTACCCTGTAGATACATTCACTCACCTGTGTCATTACTTTCATTGGATGACTTAAGGAATAGTGTTCTATTGGTCTCTGCGTTCGTTCGTAATCCAACTGGCATGTAGAAAAATTGGACTCCATCCGACAAAATTCTGATAAATTGTGATAATCTTCTTAAATGTTGCAGCTTTTATATGCTGTAAGCTACCAGTGAAAGGGAAGAGAAATTTGGATGTCTAACGAAGAATCTGTGATATGGGATTTAAAAGAAATTAAATCGAAAGATCCTAATGTAAAATGGACTGCTGTCAACAATTTAAGCAAATACCTTCAATCTAACCCAAAGAATTTCCGTGCAAGGATGATTGTCAAGTCTTTTTTGTCCATGATAAATGACCCCAATGATAACATTAGAGAAACGATCTATTCAACTTTAATCACATGCTTAACTGATTCTAAAGGATTAGAATCTTTGATTTTTAAAGGTTTAACGGATTCTAGTCCTAGTATTCGATCCATAAGCCTTGAATGGCTACACACCTCCAACCATGATTCTGTTACTTCTCAAACAATTAAATTTTTGCAGGATTCGAGTGATGCTGTAAAAAAAACTGCATTGGATATTGTACTTGCTCGTGATATAAAAAATATTGAAAATCAATTATTAGAATTACTAAAAAACGAGAAGGGAGTATTACGCAGATCAGTGATTTTTACACTTGGAAAGATGAAGACAACAGCTGCCATTGATGCTCTTACAATGATCATGCGAAACCCTGAATTTGATGATTGGACTCGCAATCAAGCGAGTTCAGCACTAGAACATATGGGTGGCACTGATTTAATTACCCCTTATATAGAGAATCTCATTGATCCAAATGAATATGTAAGACAAACAGCTGCTGCATTTCTTATGAAAAACGAAAGGGAACTTGAGTCGCTTATTGTAACTAAACAGCGCCTTGATTACCTTGCTTTCTTACAGTATGCAACAGATACCACAAAACAAGATTTCAGTAAGACTATTAACAATCTAACAATCCAAATGTCCAGCACTTTACAAACGCTTACATTAAAATTACAAGAAAAATATGTACTTTTACTAAATGAACTCGCTGTAGAGTTAAATATAGATCCAATTGCTATCAAAATCATTATAGACAAATTCTTGAATATTCAACTATTTCCTCAGCCAGAAGGACGATACTTTACCAAGAAAGGACTTAAGCAAATTCTTCGTGATGAATTTGCAAAGAAGAACTCTCTTTTTCTTAATGACATATTGAAAATCAAACCTTTCAATGAAATCGAGTCAAAGATTGTTACGGAATTACTCGGTGAACTTGATAATATTGAACTCATCTTACAACATTTATATCTTTTAAAAACCGATTTTAAAGAAATTAAAGAGAGATTTGAAATAAACGGGCTTATTAATATTGGTGAAATCGCTTCCAATATACATCAACAACCAGAATTAATACAAAATGAACTTATCCAGGTACTTAATCCTAACGCTGACGGATGGATGAATAATAAGAAGGAATATATTACTTCCAAGTATATTTACAATCGTACTAAAGAATTAATTTCCCAACGGAAGATTATAGATTTAAATCAATTTCTTAAGACAATTGGGAGTCCCAAAATAGATTTTTCTATTCTAAAACAGCTTATTGATAGTCACACTAGGGGTAAGTGGTTGGACGATATTAATGTGTTTATTATTCAAGAGGAGTTTGAAGAAATAGAAGAAAATGCAATTAGAATTGATGAAGATAGAGTGAAACATCTACTAGAGGCCATCAATATAAAATTCCCACATTTTTTAGCTAGTTTACAGAAAATACTTGAAATTAAAACCTTCAAAACAAAAAGCGGGCAATTAGTTTCTCTGGAAAGCTTATTTCCAATTATCGAACAAGAAATCTCAGATAAATCATATTTCCCAATCTCAAACTTTCTTAAGCAAAATAATCTTGATGTAAGTCTCAAATCTACAATTATAGAACATTTAAATGAAGTAGGTCCAGGAAAAACTGACAAAAAGGTTGATTACTTCTTCTTATCTGATTTCCTTAATATTATTCAACAAGAGTGTGAAAATAATGCCAGAATTAACTTCAATGTTCTTGCTTTCAAGCTTAATATCACAAGCGATTTATTAAAACTAATTGTATTTGATATACTCGAATTTAATGGTATTAATAATAATCTTGGAGAGTTTATTACTTTTAAAGGGGTTGAGAACGAATATAATACTGTTCTATCTGGGAATGAAAGCATGCCCCTTCAAACCTTGGTAGAAATTCTGGAAATTGAAAATAATAAAAAAGAAATTAGTAAGATAATTGATGAAATACGAAGGAAACCTGATGTGTACTTGTCTAAAGACGGTACAACTATTTTTTCAAAGAAAACATAAATATCCAACTCTAAATAGGAATCAACATCATGTCTGTGTTAAACATAATTGTAGACCATAGAGAACCAGCTGGAATTAAAAAGCATTTGATAAAACTCGGGATGGATATAAAAGAACAGCAATTAGATATCGCTGATTATGTTCTATCTGACACGGTAGCAGTTGAACGAAAAACTGGGGCAGATTTAATCTCTTCAATTATGGATAACAGATTATTTGAACAAATTGATCGTTTAATCGAGACGTATGAACAACCAATATTAATAGTGGAGAATCTTCCATTAGCTTTTGAACGAGTAGAATGGAAAAAAAGAAAAAAACATGTATTTGGAGCACTGACATATATTTTCTTAAGACGCCAGTTGCCTATTGTACCCACAGGTAGTAAAAGCGAAACTGCTATACTATTGAACAGGATAGCATCTTGGACACAAGAAGAAAAAACTGATCCTCTGATTGCTAGAAAATCACCAAAGAAACGAACACTAAGGGATGATCAACTATACTTTCTACAGGGATTGTACAATACTGGTCAGAAAAAAGGTGAAGTCCTGCTGGATGCGTTTAATAATAATCCAAAAGAAGTTATTGACTCAATATTGAAAACAGAAGTTCTATATACAAAAACAGGAAACCCAAAAGGATTAAATGGGCCTATGAGCAATTTAGAGGGTTTTGGCCCAAAATATGTCCTAAAAAACCAAAGTCTATTTCAATCCTCTAAAGAAAAGGAAAGAGGTATTTAGCTCTCATTTTCATTAATTTTTAATCCCATTGAATTCTAATAATCCTCTTATTTCCTGAAACTCTAGGAGCTTCGGTATTCAAGTTCAATAGCAGGCTTAAAATACATTCCGAAGCACAAATATCTAAGCAAGTTTTCAGAAAAGGACAATCAAGCTCACAGAAAGGAAAAGGAGTCGAAGAAAGCTTTTCTTTCAGATGATGTAATTCCTCTAGAACTATCAACCTGCTTGATTCATTGTTATGATGTAATCCCCTATATTTAACCTTAGAGTCGGAACTCATTCCCAAGTCATGCTTCTAGGATATGATGGTGTATATAAACCGTTCTATTGTCTTTAAATATGATATACAAGAGAGAGAAGACTGAAAATGACGAAAATGAACCTTTTTACAACTATTTCTTCGGTTTTTCGTAAGAGTAACTCAGATCAGGAAATACCCCATTTCGGACTTCCTGATTATATTTACCTACAGCATTCAGTATTTGCTCTTTAAGGTTCAGATATCGCTTGACAAATTTCGCTTTGAAATCAAAATATCCTAACATATCATAAGTGACTAACACTTGCCCATCACAATGAGGACCAGCACCAATCCCGATTGTTGGTATGGAAATAGATTCAGTGATCTGTTTTGCCACTTCCCAAGGAATTGCTTCAAGAACTAACGAAAATATACCAGTTTCTTCTAGCGCTTTTGCTTCTTCGATGAGGTAATCAGCTTCTTCTTCTGTGCGACCCTGAACTTTAAATCCACCAAACTTATGAAAAGATTGCGGAGTTAAACCTAAATGTCCCATAACAGGAATACCTGCATCTAAAATGCCCCTAATAGAATCTAAACGCTCATTTCCTCCTTCCAGCTTTATTGCTTCCGCTTGACCTATTTTCACTAGCTTAATTGCATTTTTTATTGTCTCTTCCTTAGAAACCTGAAAAGTTCCAAAGGGCATATCGCCCACTACCATAGAATGAGATTTTGCCCCTCTAGAAACAGCCTGTGTATGTTTAATACTTTGTTCTAGTGTTATTGGAAGCGTTGTTGAATGTCCATACACCACCATCCCCATAGTGTCACCCACCAGCAGAATATCTGTTTTAGCTTCATCAAGTATTGATGACATGACATAATCATATGCAGTCAGCATGGTAATAATCTCTCTTTTCTTTTTCATATTAACAATATCTATTGCTGTTATCTTCGCCATTCTTACACTATCCTTTGTTTTTATAATTTATAAATCTCAGTTGCTAGTTTCATCAATCGATTTGACATGTAATTGAGTGCTGTTTCAAGTAATTTCCGATTATCGATCTTCGATCGTTCAATCAATAATTCTTCTTGCGATAAGTTCTTTAATTCGCGTGCAATGTCCACCATTTCAGGTACTGCTCTACTTATATTGTTAGTTATTGATACAGAAGCAGCAAGTGAAGTTCGAGAAAGAGGATTCAAATCAACGGTTACAACATCCTTTTGAAGGTGTTTCAATGCTTGAGTTCTATCACCATCTTCTAACGGAACAAATATACAATCTGAAATAGCAATCCCATCAACATCGACAATACGGCGTTGATGGGATATTTCTTCAATCGTGGTTTGTCTCTCAGGATCAAGACCAAGGAGTTTTTCTGCACCAGCTTCTTTCATTGCTGTTTCTATTGCTAATTCACGTTCACGAGACCGATAAAATAGATTGATTTCTAATGGTGCGTTTATCAATTTCCCTAATTCAATTATCTCTTCAGGACAGAGTACAGCCACGTTCCCATTAACAGATATGACAGGTTTTTTGGCTAGAAGTAAATAGATTATTGCTAACCTTTCTTGTTCTAGCGCAAACGGGGGAGTTTCTTCCCCTAATAGGTAATCGAATGCTTCCCCTCTACCGGCAGCTAAAAGTCCTGCTTCTGCTACTATTCGCTTATGCATCCCTTCAATTATTCTTTCTCGAGTAACAAGTGACTGATATCTTGGATGGTTCCTTGGAATTTCGTGTTTTTTCATTATTTTTCCTTCGTAATTGTGTTTTGACATATTTCCTCTTTCTGAATTGAAGGTTTATTTCTAGCAAAATCCTCCAATACCTCATCTTCTTGAAAAAACAGAAAAAGACTGTCTCCTAACATAATCTGTGAAGCTTCTATTCCTTCAGGTATAGTAGTAATAAATTCCTGCAAATTTAAGGACATTAAAGAAGCTGAACGTGTAAATTTCTTCGTTAAGTGGATGAATTCAGAGTATGTGGGGTTTTTGATAAGTTGCTGTACCATCTTATGTCCTGAAGCATTGATGAGCTGACGTTTGCGTGGATCAGATAAAATATCTGCAGTTGAAAGAGAACCAAATGAAATTGTAGCTAATTTCCAATCCTTTTCATTATGAAAGGCAGTTGTTTTTCCATAACCTGGAGCTCCCTCTTTTGTACGAATCTCCAATCCACCTTGGAAAAGACCAATTATATCCCCTAATCCTGATTTGAGTAGAACTTCTGCTTGATGTGCTATTTGGAATAATTCAATTTTTGATTTATCTAATTCCAAGTAATCATTAATAGAAAAAGCACAACCCAAAGCTCCCGCAGCTGATGCTCCATAGCCAGTGGATAAAGGCACTTCAAAATTATGGTTTATTTGGAAATGAATTCTATCATTTGCTGGGACTAATAGCTCTATTACCTTCATGGTTACTGCAAAATAAGGAGAATGTATCTTCTCATCGTTGAAATAGATATCCACACTCGGGTGTTCGTTATAGGAAATAGAAGTTCTAACACCTCTTGTAATTGAAAGACCTGCGCCAAGGGAGCCTTTTTCAAGTGTATTTTCTGATGAATCCTTTATTTCAAAAATCCCTGTAAGATGTCCAGCAACCCAATAAGTGACTTTAGATGTCACGATAGACCCAACTAGATTAAGGATGTGATTCGAGATAACGAATAAGTTCTGTGATTGCAGTATTAACTGGAGTTTTTAGACCATATTTACGGCTTTCTCGGGCAATAAATCCATTAATAAAATCAATCTCAGTACGTCTTCCTCGCTCAATATCTTGTAACATACTGCATTTGTTGTTTCGAGTTTTCTCAATTATTGTTAGAATGAACTCTCGAGAAGCACTGAAATCTCCCTGAGGAAGTAGATGTTCCGCTAGAGCTATTCCTTCATCTAATATAGCATTGAAAATACGCTCAACTGAAGGACGATCTAAAATGTTCCCGTTTCTTGTATGAAGAATTGCCCCAAGAGGACATATTGATGCGTTTGCCAAGAGTTTGTACAACATCTTCAATTGTATTTCTTGAGTCGTTTTAACAGAAAAACCTGATTTTGAAAGAATATTCGTGACCTGATTTGTGAATCCATTTCCCTTTCCAGAAACAAGGCCAAAGGATGTTTTTCCAAAAGCAACGTGCTTTACTGTTCCAGGATGTATTAATTCTGCTGCTTCAGTTGTAATAGCTCGGTATATAGGATTCTCAGGTAACTTTTCCTTGAAAATTTGTTCATTTCCCATACCATTCTGTATGAGAAAAACTGGGGTCTCCTTACTTAAGTTCTTGGCCAATGTTTTTGCTACTATATCATTATCATAGGCTTTTGTTGTCACAAGGATAGCATCAGATGGTTGGGCGAGTGGATCAAAATGCGTATCCGCAGGTAGAAATGAAACAAGATTGTCTTCCTCCTCTACAACAGTCAAGCCATTTTCTCGTATTTTTGTAATATGGGGATTTCTACCAATAACTCCGACATCAAATCCAGAATATGCAATACGCCCAGCAAAAAGGGAACCAATACTTCCTGCACCAAAAACTGATAAATTCATATGCTTTCCTGTCTCCTATTGATATTATCAGCGATAATTAGAGCAAGTTCTTTCCCAATTTTCTGTTTAGAACCAGTTAGAGGGATAGGGTCCTTGTTTTCTTGAATAATGAATAACTCATTTGTATGAGACATGAATCCTTTATCTTTCTCCCCAACCCAGTTCGCACAAACCATTTCAACCTTGTTCTGTTCCAGAAAAAGTTCACCCTTCCGTATCAATTCATCCCTTTGTAGTCCGACTTCAGCCTTATATGTAACAATGAAAAGTGAGGGGTATTTTTCACGTACGGATTTGACTATCTTTGTCGTAGGTTTCAGTTTGATAGATAATTCATTTTGACCTGAAGTGATTTTTCCCACTTGATAATTTGGTGTGTAATCTGTGACGGCAGCAACAGAAACAAGACTATCATATGACTCTGTTGATAATTCCTTAATAACTTGCTGGTACATGTCATCTGTGGATTGAACGACGGTAAATGGATAACTAATTGAAGTTTTATCCAGTGTATTCCCTTCTCCAAGAATTAAAACCACCTCAGCACCTAACTCTTGAAGTGAATTAGCAACATAGTACGAGGAGAGACCACTTGATGGATTTGATATATAACGAACATCATCAATGTATTCCCGAGTAGCTCCTCCAGTGAGTAACACTTTCTTACCTTTTAACGTTTTTAAACTATTGATAGAATTAAAAATTGCTTCCATTAATTTGCCTAAAGAAGGAAATTTATATTTATTCTCAACTTCTTCGCTAGAAATGAATTTAACTCCTAAATCGGTAAGAATATCGATATTCTTTTCAACGATTGGATTATCCAGAAGGACTTTATGTGCAGCTGGTACAATAATTAATGGAATTTTTGCACCTATACAAGCAAGAGCTGATAGTGTAACTGGTCCATCAGCAATTCCGACTGCTAACTTTGATATTGAATTTGCTGTGGCTGGGCAAAGAATAAATAGATCTACTTTGTGATCAGGATCAACACTCCAACGAATGTGCTCTGATAAACCAGAAATTTCCGGAAAGGGAACTTTTCCAGTAGACCAAGTTAAAGCATCGAGAGTAACAAATCGTTGTGCTTCTTTTGAAAGGATAACGACTGGCTCTCCTGAATAACGTAGAATTTCACGTATCAAATGTGGAACTTCAATAGCAGCGATTGAACCTGTTACACCGATAAGAATACGTTTTCCCCTCAAAAGAGTTCCTTTAGTGCCATATATCTCGCTACTACTCACTACTTTCATCTCCTAGGGGAATTATTCAATCTTCGTTCTTTTTTGGCAATTAACATTTGATTACTGGATTCTTTTAAGAATCACCGTTTGACCTGTATATACATATAATTCGTGAATTTATTGCTAAAAAACAGCAAGAATTTTCTCGTTACTCATACCAGCGTTACAGGAGATTTTCATATGTCACTTCTTCAATTCATTGGGGATCCTATTATTGTAAATCCTCTCCAAGGTTTATTATCCATAATTTTTGCCTTTTTTGTTGGAATCATTTCTTCAGCTCTCGGTGTTGGAGGGGGTTTCATTACTACACCATCATTGATCATTATGGGAATCGGTGAGGCATATGCTATTGGTACCGTTTTATTTATGATAATTTTTACTGCTCTTTCATCCACTATTGCTTACTCACGGCAAAAAGGTCTAACCGAGTATCGTACAGGGTTGTTAATTGCTACTACAACAATTATAGGATCTATAACAGGAAGTATTACAAGTTCGATTTTGGCAGTGAAGGATCCACAGCTATTTCGAATAGTATTTGCTGTATGTTTGTTACCAATTGCCATTAAAATGATTTTTTATCCGAAAGAGCGTAAAAAAACGAATGCAATCACTGAGGAAATTGAACACGATGAAATTATATTCCTTGGATTCGAAAAGAGGGAATTATTATCAACTGTATTTGGCCTAGTAGCTGGTTTCTCATCTGGACTCTTAGGAATCGGTGGTGGGGTTGTAATGGTGCCAATATTAGTAACTGTTGGGAAAATGCCAATGCACAAGGCGGTTGCAACGTCTATGTTCATTATGATCTTTACTAGTATCGCAGGTGCAGGTGTGAAACTTTCCAACGGTCAAGTTCATCCAGATCTAGCTATTTTTCTTATAATTGGAATAGTCATCGGTGCCCAAATCGGAGCAAGACTTGTTAAAAGAATGAACACGATCGCTCTGCAAAAAATATTTGGTATAATGATGATAGTCGCTCTTATATCAATTGTTCTTTAAAATTATTTAGAAATTAGATAAAATATGGAGTTTTTTGCATTATTTACCTTTTTTTATCTTGTTCCAATGTTGTTTTCATTCTTTATAAGCGTATGAATATAAACAAGTTTTGTTTGGATATAACTGGGGAAGAAATATCCATTTCCTCATAATTAAACAATATACATCTCGTAAGAAAATTCCCGAAATAGGTTGTTGATTGTGAAAGATAAGTCAATATTAGTTGTGGATGATGAGGATGACACAATTGAATTGGCAAGAATGGTTTTGGAGTTTGAAGGTTATCAAGTCTTTTCTGCCAGTAATGGACAGGATGCAATCGATTTCTTAAAAGAGAACGAAGTAAAACCCGATTTAATTTTATTAGATGTTCTTATGCCTAAAATGGATGGTTTAGAAGTCTGCAAGTGGGTAAAAAAGCAATCTTATTTGAGATCGATCCCAATTCTGCTTTTCACAGCAAAGGTAGGAAAAAAGGATAGAATTGCTGGTGAAGAAGCAGGAGCAGATGCCTACATTAATAAACCTTTTAGTGCCGATGATCTGCTTTCATTAATAAGAGTTCATCTTGAAAACAATAATGGGGATTAAAAAGATTTAATTTTGAATCAATAATTCAAAATTCACCAAGATAAGCCTGTGCTGACGGAAAACGTTGACAAAGCTTTGTCCCAAAATCCTGTGAACAATTTTTCACATCAAAGGAGATTTGCAATGTCAACTTTTCTTTCAGAAGAGCAAGATGAACATTGAGTATATCTTTCGACTTTTTTTCTAAGAATCTGAAAACAATTTGTTCTTCTGGAAATAATTTTAATATTTTAAAGAAATCCTCTTCAGAATAGCTTAGGTATAGTGAGCTAGGAGTTTTTTGATGACCAGATATTAGATGGATGTCGTTTGGCAAACTTTTTAGAAACAAATCCAACGTAGTCAATTATACGACTCCTATTTCAAGTGATCCAAGTTTTTCAATTGAAGCATAAAGCGAATCTCCACGATCAAATGTTCCAACCCCTTCAGGAGTGCCAGTGGCTATGATATCACCAGGTTCAAGAGTAAAAACCGAACTACAATAATGAACTATTTGATCTATTTTAAACAACATATCTCTTGTATTTCCTTTCTGGCGAATTTCATCATTTACTAGTAACTCAACATCTAGAACGTGAGGATCTGGTACCTCATCAATGGTTGTAATTACTGGCCCGATTGGGCAAAACGTATCGAATCCTTTAGCAACTGACCAGGGTCTGCCTTTCTTCTTTGCTATAGATTGTAAATCACGTGCTGTGATATCTAACAGTATAGTATATCCGAAAATATAATCATACGCATCAGTGAGTGATATATTTTTCCCATACTTTCCAATTATAATTGCAAGCTCAACTTCGTGATGTACTTCATTGGTTTGGGGTGGGATAACAATTTTTCCCTCTGGACCAATTAATGAGGAAGGAGGTTTTAGGAAGAGTGATGGCGCCTTCGGTAATTCTTGAGGTAAAGTTCCCATTTCAATTGCATGAGCAGAATAATTTTTCGCTAAGCAAATTATTTTCGATGGTTTGATCATTAGCTGTAAATCGGATGGTTCAGACATAGGAAAACTTGTTTCTGAATCAATTAATCCTTGATCAACAATAAATGGATTAATACTATCTATTGTTGGATATTCTTTAATAGTTTGACCTTCCCAGGTGACAATTGATCCCTGACTCTTTCCAAATTTCAAAGTTGTCCCTTCAAAGTAGAATTATTAGTATAAGCAAGATAACTTAGCCATTAGACGGCTTAAAGTGCAAATTCACATTTGAAACTCATGGATTAAAAATCTACTCTCAAAACATCTTAACCAGATCAAGTAACATCTTAATATAGAAATTGAGGCTAAAATTTGAAAGTACTTGTTACTGGTGGCGCAGGGTTTGTAGGAAGTCATTTAATTGAGGAATTACTATCAACTGGGAAATCTGTGGTCTGTCTCGATGATTTCAGTACAGGAAAAAGAAAGAACCTCGAACAATTCAGAAG